>NZ_JBGQRB010000014.1:0-47153 GCF_045528645.1 Ruoffia sp. FAM 20857 | reverse complement strand
TAAAGACTTGAGTTATAAAAGAATCGAAAAGCGACATTTCCCCCATGGGGGAAACCCTATACCTAAAAGTCTAATGGGGTATGTCTTTTGAATAACAATAGTGTTGCATTTGATTTGACAACAGAGGTTTGACTTTCATCTGTAGTTGCAGATTCATCCATTGACGAAGCGTTCAATGTTGACTCACTTGATTCAACTGAAGCATCGACTGTCTCTAAAGGAGTCGTTATTGTACTCACTTGATAGATACCATTCGTAGGGTATTCAAGCGTATCTGGTAACATACCACTATTATTCACTGTTAAACGTACTTGATCCGTATTAAAGAAATTCCCTAATGTCGTTACAATTGAAGCAATCACTGCTTGTTCTGAAGCTTCATGACTATTCAATACAGCTACTACCCCAGGTGAGAAGTCAATGATGACAACTCCTTCATTTAAAGTGACCGCTTGGACTGTAATCGTATCATCTAAAATGCCCATCTCTTTAAACATACTATCAAAAGCACTTGCGAAATTCCCGTTCGTTTGCCACGAGAATGCTGCTTGCCCAGGCTCAACCATCGCATCATCCGTTGTCGGCAACATCACTTCAACATTATTGATAATACGGTTCTCATGATAGATTGCTTGTGCTTGCCATACTTGCGTCACCGTACCTGCTTCGTCTGCTTCGACGGTCGCTACGACACCTTCATTTTGTGCATAATATTCGACTAAAGTACCTGATTCAAGTGTTGAAGTAACTTCAATCACATTCTCTAACTCCAGATCTCTTATCGTTGCTTGGCTATAGATCGCAGTAATCTCACTTGTTGTCGTTGCATCACGTTGCCAACTTGTACCAACTTGCAGGGGTGCTTGTAGCAAGAGCTCAGATTCCTGAGTCGCTTGGTTAGCCATCCCTTTTAGATGGTTCACATATGGATTCATTTCTGAACTTTCTTCTAGGCGAGTGATTTGTGAATTTCCCCAACTAAAGATATTCACGATGGGCGCTTGATCTGTTATACGTGTTTCCACTTGCATCATGTTCAATGTTTGGTCCACGAAGTCAGGGTAGTCTACACGTGACGTCTCCCCATTACTATATTGCTTAATTTGATACATAACGTTTGGTAAGTAATCTTCAATATTTAACTGAACGGTCTCTTCTAAAGCGACCCAATCACTCGTATCGAAGCTTGTTAGGATCTGACTGTTACTTGCTTCATCAGGTTCTTGGCTTTGAGTGTCCTCACCTTCTGCACTTTCATCTTCTGTTTGGTTGCCTTCTAGACTTTGACGTTTCTCTTCAATAATACTTTGGTTCTCTTCGCTTAAGGTAATCATTGGTTCACTTGCACATCCGACGAGCAAGAAAGCGAGTGAGCTTAAAATAAGTTGTTTTAATTTCATAAGTATTCACATTCGTCTCCTCAAAATATTAATTTCATTATAGCATAGTCTTCTTCGTTGAGTAGAGTGTTGTGAGGAATTTACTAGATAATTTTATAGTAATAAAGTTTATATTCATTTATTAACATATTCGTTTGTAAAAATCTCATACTTAAGCTAGAATTGTTAGGTTATTAAAATTATTAGGAGGCTATCATATGGTTAAAATTGGTATTATTACAGGTAGTACACGTAACTCACGTGTTAATTTACAAGTGGCAGAATGGATTTTAGAATTTGCAAAAGCGCATAATAATAACGCAGAATTCGAATTAGTGGATATTAAAGAGTTTGATCTTCCACGCTTTGACGAGGTTATTCCTCCTATTGCAACAGATGATCGTCCAAATCCTAACGTTAAGAGATGGTCTGATAAAGTGAAAGAATTAGATGGCTTTATCTTTGTTACACCAGAATACAATAAAGCTGTAACGGGTGGCTTAAAAGATGCGATTGATTACTTAGCAAGTGAATTCTTCCACAAAGCAGCTGGAATTGTGTCATACGGTGGACAATTAGGAATTAGCGCAAGTGTGATGATGCGTCCAATGTTAGGTAACTTAAAAGTTGCTGTTGTTGGTCCTCAAGTAACATTCAGTATGAACACCGACTTCGAACAAATGAGCACGTTTAAACCTGCTGATTACCATACAGATTCGATAAATAATATGTTAAACGATGTTGTTAGCTGGTCAGAAGCTTTACAAACAGTACGTAATAAATAATTATATAGAAAAAGCTGTCTAACTCTAAGTTAACAGCTTTTTTTGTGCAATAAAAAAACAGAACTCTTAGAAGTTCTGTGGTAGATGGATAACGATATTTGTATAAAATATGAGAGGTTTGGGGGGCTTCTAATATTTGAACAGACTCGTTATCGATATATCTGTTATAAGGGAATGTTTCCTTAAGGAAAAGTATATGCTGTTTATTCTGAGACACATTGGCTATGTCTCATTATGAATATGATAACACCCTTCATAACTATTTGCAACAGTTTTAATTTAAAAAATATCAATAAAAATATGCTTTCATTAAGTTTCCAAAGAATAAACTATAACAGTTATAATAAAAAATGAAACAGCTTATTATCTGTAGTAATAAACATAAAATAAGAGCGAATCAACCTATGACAGTGATTCACTCTTACCTCATAAATTTATTTATCTTTTATTTGATCTGTTTGATCGATTTCTCTAACAATGCGCGCAGGCGAACCCATAACTAATGAATTAGCTGGAATATCACGTGTCACAACACTTCCAGCTCCAATCACACACCCGTCACCAATTTCTACTCCTGGCATAACTGCAACATGGGCACCAATCCAAACATTATTTCCGACGACAATCGGTGAAGCTTTCTCAAGCCCAATATTACGACTTGGATAATCCAATGGATGAGCAGCTGTATAGAAACCAGTGTTAGGACCGATAAAGACATTATTTCCAATTGTAATGCCACCACCATCCATGAAGTAAACATTACTATTAACAAATACGTCATGCCCTAATTGGGTAAGTGACCCATAATCACAGGTTAATGGACTTGAGATTCCTACGTTGTCTAACTTTTGTTGAAATAATCTTTCCTGAATATCTTGTCGTTTTTCTTCTTCTAAAGGTGAGGTTTGATTTAATTGAAAACACAAGGCTTGTGCTTTTCTTCTTTCTTCGATAAGTTCTTGGTCATAATTTGCATCATACCATTCACCATTTAACATTTTTTCACGTTCTGTCATAGATTCCCTCCTCACTTTTGTCTATTATTTTATTAAAAATGCCACTGTTTCGTAGGCGTTCAACGTGATTGAATCAGACATTTCTTCTAATGTGCCATTACCAATTAGTTTCTTAGCCGATAGGCCTTTGAATTCATCTGGTAAAGTCACTGTAACTTCACCTGGATAGAAATGACTGAAGACTAATAACTTCTCATCTTCTAATTCACGCACATAAGCCATTACTTCTGGATGATCTAATAATAACCCACGGTAAGTCCCATCACTTATCACATCGTATTCACGACGTAGCTTAATTAATTCTTGATAATATGAAAAGATTTGACCATTCGCTAATTCATTAGTGGCATTTACTTCTTTATAATTCGGTGCGACATTTAACCAAGGATTGCCCGTTGTAAAGCCTGCGTGATCACTGTCATCCCATTGAACTGGTGTACGACCATTATCACGTGATTTCGCTTGAATAATTTCAAGAGCTTCCGCTTCTGAGACACCTTTGTCTAAGAGAATTTGGTAATTGTTATGAGTTTCGATATCATTGTATTCTTCAATCGACGTATAATTAGGATTGGTCATTCCAATTTCTTCACCTTGATAAATATATGGTGTTCCTCGTAAGAATTGAATGGTTTGAGCTAACATTGTCGCTGTTTCAAACGGATAGTTCTCAACATCGCCAAAACGACTATTCGCACGCGGTTGGTCATGATTACTTAAGAATAACGCATTCCATCCGTCACCATCTGACATTCCAGTTTGCCATTCATCTAAAATTCGTTTTAATTCCAAGAAATCAAAGTCTGGATTGCTCCATTTTTCTCCATTTTCATAATCCACTTTTAGATGATGGAAATTAAATATCATACTTAACTCTTCTTCAGCCGGATTCGTGTAACGAACACCATTGGGTATGTTTGTCGATGACATTTCCCCGACAGTGACAATATCTTCACGTGTCCCAAAAGAGGCTTTATTTAATTCTTTTACCCACTGATGAACGATTGGTGTATCGGTATACAATGACTTTTCTTGAGCTGAACCTGGTTCTTCACTATCAACAAAAGGTAATTCTTTCCCAATCACATTGAGTACATCAAATCGGAAGCCTTTGACCCCTTTATCTAACCAAAAGTTTAAGACTTTCTGCAATTCTTCACGCACATTTGGATTGTACCAATTTAAATCTGCTTGGTGCACGTCATATAAGTGTAAATAATATAAATCAGTATCGCCGAATTTCTCCCAAGCCGGTCCACCAAATTTAGAATCCCAATTGGTTGGCAACGATCCGTCTTCTTTAGCTGGTTCTAAGTAGAAGAAATCTTGATAATATTGATCCCCTGCTAAAGCTTTTTGGAACCACTCATGTTCCGTTGATACATGGTTAAATACCATATCCATCATTAAATCAATCCCACGCTTTTGAAGCTCTTCCATTAACTCATCGAAGTCTTCCATTGTCCCATAATCTGGATTGATTCCCGTATAATCACTCACATCATAACCATTGTCATATTGCGGTGAAGGATAGAATGGACTTGACCAAATCATATCAATACCAAGCTCTTTTAAGTAATCTAATCTTTTTATTATTCCTTGTAAATCTCCATAACCATCACCTGTTGTATCTTGAAATGATTTTGGATAGATTTGATACATTACACGTTTTGATAATTTCATTCTTAAGTTCCTCCTGTAATAAAAGAGCAGCAAGTTAGGATTAACTTGCTGCTTCTATTGTAAATATAAACTTGCTTATGCTTTCTTCTCTGATTTGTTGTTAAAGAATGGGATATCGAAGTTTAATCCAGCATCCTGTAAGAAACCAACTTTATTAAAGACAAGTGTTAGAACAAATGGCACCACTAATGCTACTGCCATCGCAATCCAGAACCACATTTGTGAATCGATATGAATAACTAGGAAACCAGGTAATCCACCAACACCAATCGCATTCGATTGAACGTTAAATGTTGTTGAAATAAAGCCGGCAATTCCTGATCCTAACATCGCTGCAATAAATGGATAAATATATTTCAATGTTACCCCAAACATCGCTGGCTCTGTAACACCTAAGAATGATGATACTGCTGATGGAATCGTAATTTGAGACTCATCTGCGTCTTTACGCGTTAACCACCATACACCCATTACAGCTGAACCTTGAGCAATATTAGATAAAGCAATCATTGGCCACAGACCTGTTGTACCAGTATCTGCGATTAATTGTGAATCGATCGCATTTGACATGTGATGCAAGCCAGTAATAACTAATGGAGAGTAGAGTGCTCCGAATAAGAAACCGAATAATGATTTTAATGGTCCTGATAATCCAGCCAGAACAATTGTTGAAATTCCGTCACCAATCCACCAACCAATTGGTCCAAGCACCGTATGTGCAAGAATGACTGCTGGTAATAGTGATAGAAATGGAACAAAAATCATTGATACCATTTCTGGAACGACACGACGCCAGAATTTTTCTAAGTAACCTAATGACAGACCCGCTAACATCGCTGGTACAACTTGTGCTTGGTAACCAATCATATCTAATTGAACAAAACCAAAGTCCCATTGTGGTACTTCACCTGTAGCTAATGCATCTGCTGCTCCATAGGCATTCAGTAATTGAGGTGATACTAATGTAAGTCCTAGTACAATACCTAGAATCTGTGTTGTACCCATCTTACGTGTCACTGCCCAAGTAATACCTACCGGTAAGAAGTGGAATATTGCCTCACCCGGTAACCATAAGAAATGATTAATCCCGTTCCAGAATACAGATGATTCTGCAATTGTTTGTCCGCCTAAACCTTCCCACGCAACACCTTCTAAAATATTACGGAAACCTAAGATAAGTCCCCCTACGATAATAGCTGGAATAATCGGTGCGAAAATTTCAGCTAAGAACGTCATTGCTCTTTGCCACCATGATTGGTTTGTTTCTGATGCTTGTTTTACATCTGCTTTTGAAGCTTCTGATACGCCAGAAATCGCCGCAAAGTCTTTATAAAATTCTGACACGTTATTACCAATAATGACTTGAAATTGACCTGCTTGCGTAAAACTTCCTTTTACAGATGGTATAGCCTCAATTGCTTGAATATCCGCTTCACTTGGATCTTTTAACGCGAAACGCATACGTGTCGCACAGTGCGTTGCAGCATTAATATTATCGGATCCACCAATATGCTCCAATAAGGCTTTAGCATCTTTTTCAAAATTTGCCATGTTCATCCTCCTTTTACTTGTCTATACAACTTGTTTACACCTTATATTATATAATGAAAGCGTTTAATAAGCAATGCTTTTGTCTCGCTATATGAATTAATTTTAATATTATATTTTATATTTAAAAGATTTTACTGTTATATCAAGCTTTACACAAAAAAATCTTCCAACAAATTAATGTTGAAAGATGTTTAATTAGTGTTTTAATTGAATAGCTTCTTCGATTTTATTAGTAATGATACTACTTATATTTAAATCTAATAATATTTGAATGTGCTTTGGCTCATTTACCGTATAAGCGTTAATTTTAATTCCTTGTTCCTGACACTCATTCATAATTTCTGGTGTATGCAAAAGTGATACATAAGCAGGATGGTAATATTCTACTTGATGTGCCTGACAGTATGCACCAGGATCTAATATATTTGCCACCGTTAAGAAGCCACATCTTAAAGAGATATCTAATTCTTTTACTTCTTTAATCGTATTATGATTAAATGACGAGAAAATCACGCGATCTTCAAGTTCTCTTTCTTTAACTAATTCAATGGCTTTTACAACAATGCCCTTATATTCTACGATGGAAGTTTTAAATTCAATATTCACCATGAGTTCTGTCGTTTTTAACCAATTTAAAAATTCATCTAAAGTAGGAATTTTGATATTGTCTTCGGTCTCATCCTCTAAATCATACATATTATTACGGAATTCAAATTCGCGTAATTCAGCCAATGTATAATCTCGAATGAAGCCTTTTCCATTGGATGTTCGATCAATTTCCTCATCATGACAGATAACAATTTTGCTGTCTTTCGTTAATTGAATATCTAATTCAATTCCATCTGCACCATACTCATATGCCTTTTCAAAGGCGAGCATCGTATTCTCTGGATATTTCCCGCTATAGCCTCTATGTGCAATAATCATACTCATATATTAAAAAACTCCTTCCAAAGATCGTGGGGTTAAAATAGCTCGCTTATTACTCTTATCAAATAACATGACTTTTGTTAAATCCATCGTAAGTGGAATATCTGCTCCTAATGGTATCATCCGTGGTGGATTAAAACGTGCCGCACTTTCACGAGCCGTTGCTTGTAAGTCAAAGTAGACAAAGGTATCTGAACCAACTTGTTCGACGTTTTTGGCCTTGGCTATTATGACATTGCTCTCTTCTAGATTGTCAGCATAATTGATATTTTCAGGGCGAATCCCTAATAATACATCTTGTCCCGTCGCTTCAACCGTTAGTCGATCAACAATTTCATGTGGTAAACGAATTTTATTTTCTACTGTTCGGAAATAAATAATATCATTTTCTTTGATTATTTTACCATGAATCATATTCATTTGTGGACTACCGATAAACTCAGCAACGAAAACATTAACTGGATTATAGTAAAGATTTGCTGGCGTATCAAATTGTTCTACATTTCCAACACTCATGACTGCAATACGCGTCCCCATTGTCATGGCTTCAGTTTGATCATGCGTTACATAGACGAAAGTTGTTTCTAATTTACGGTGTAAACTCACAATCTCAGAACGCATTGTCACACGTAATTTAGCGTCTAAGTTAGATAAAGGCTCATCTAATAAGAATACTTTAGGATTTCTTACCATCGCACGTCCTAAAGCCACACGTTGACGTTGTCCGCCTGATAAGGCGCTGGTTTTTTGTCTAGTAGGTCTGTTAATTGCAAGATACTCGCAACTTCATCTACTCGTTTATAACGGTCTGTTTTATTAACCCCTGCCATTCGCATAGCGAATGCAACATTATCGCGAACAGTCATATGTGGGTAAAGTGCATAGGATTGGAATACCATTGCGATATCACGTTCTTTTGGTGGGATATTATTGACTAATGTATCACCAATATACATTTCACCTTCTGATATTCCTTCAAGTCCTGCAATCATACGTAACGTCGTAGATTTTCCACATCCTGAAGGTCCTACTAATACAATAAACTCTTTATCTTCAATATCTAAATCAATGTTTTTAACAGCTTTATAGCTATCCTCATAAACTTTTGCTACTTTTTTTAATTGTAATTTTGCCATATTATTTCCTTCTCCTTAACATTGGAATTAACCTTTAACTGCCCCTGAAGTCAAGCCTTTAACCATATTACGTTGACCTACAATGAATATCACTAAACTTGGAATCATACAGATCACAACACCTGCAACCATTAGAACTAATGATTGTGAATCCACACTATTTAGCATACTAATACCAATTTGAACTGTTCGGTTCGAATCATCATTCGTCACTAATAACGGCCACATATACATGTTCCATCCCGCTAGGAATGATTGAACTGCCATAGCACCAATTGTTGGTTTAATTAATGGTAAGACCATTGAAAAAGCAAATCGGAAGTCACTACAGCCATCTATTTTAGCTGACTCATAAATCTCATATGGGAAGTTTTCTAGTGCTTGCACACATAAGAATATATTGAAGGCTGAAACAATAAAAGGAATTATCAATACAGTGATTGAATCAGTTAATCCCCAGCCTGAAACCATTAAAAATTGTGAAATAATAACGGCTTCTCCAGGAATCATCATTGTCGATAAGATGAGGCCATAGATAATGCCTTTCCCCTTAAAATTCAAAAATCTAAAAGCAAAGGCTGCTAAGATTGAAGTTGTTATCTGCAATAAAGTAATTGAAACAGCTACAATTAGCGAGTTCATAATATAGCGACCGATGGGTGCAATATCAAATACATCAACAAAGTTTGTTAATGTTGGGTTTTGAGGGAATAACACACTATTCGGATCATATAATTCACCTGATGGTTTTATCGCCATTAAAAATGCATAAATTAATGGGAACATAATAATTAACCAGGCAATAACATTTAATACGATTAAGGCAAATCTCCCTAATTTTCGGCGTCGAATATATCTTTTATCAGTAGCATTTATTGGTGCTTGCATTAGCTATTTGCCCCCTTTCTAAATTTGAACATAATCACTGTAAGTATCATTACAATAATGAATAATACAACAGACTCCGCTGAAGCAAATCCATAACGGTAATTCATAAAAGCATTTCGGTAGATATCGTAAACAATTACGTTCGTAGATTGTCCTGGACCACCTTTTGTTAAGATATTAATCTGCCCGAAACCTTGGAAAGCATTAATGACATTCGTCACAATAACGAAGAATAACGTTGGCTTTAAAGAAGGGAGTGTGATGAATATAAATTTCTGAAAACCATTCGCTCCATCAATTGACCCACTTTCATATAATGATTCATCAATACTTGCTAAACCTGAACTGAAATAAAGAAAATTCATTCCACTGTTTAACCAACCAGTTAGAATACCTACTGCGAGAAGAGCATAGTCTGGATTCGCTAAATAGTTAGTAAATGTACCAAATAAACGGTTAACAATACCTACGGTTGGATTTAGCATCACTTGAAAAATCATCGCCATTCCTGCAGATGCTATTGCCATAGGCATTGCATAACTTGCACTGAAAAATTTAATGCCTGGGAATGTTTTCTGACACAATAGAGCAGTTAAGAACCCAATAACTACTCCAACACCTACAACAATTAATACAAAGTTTAACGTTACCAGCACACTATTCCAGAAACTACTACTAGTTAATAACTCTTGATAGTTACCTAAACCAAGAAACTTTGCATTCTCCCCTAAATTATTCGTTAGGAATAAACTTCTATAAAGCGTCTGAATGAATGGCCAAAACATGAACACACCTAAAACTATGATAGCAGGTAATAAATAGCCATAACCTTTTATTCGATCAAATAAAGAGCGCTCTTCTTTAATGATTTTTGCTTGTTCCATACTTGTCTCCTTGTCTTTCTTTTCTAAAAAATAAAAGCTGGGTATACGACGTCAACAGTATATTCCCAACCTTTAAATTTATGTTAATGATTAAATGTACTTCTATAAAATTACAATAGGATACAACCACTTCTTAGTTTTTAAACTAAGATTAAGTAATTGTCTCCTATTGAATCGTTCTTATATTAAAGAATATTATTGGTTAGCTGCGTTGTAGTTTTCAATTGCTGCGTTTACTTGATCAGCCATCGATTGAGTTGCTCCAGCTGCGTCTGTTGAACCATTTAATAAGTTTTCTAATTCATTCTCATAAATTTGACGTGCTTCTTGGTTCACACCAGATAATGCTCCTTGAGATTCAGTAGTTGACTCATGTAATTGGTCAATCGCTGTTTGGAATTGCGGGAACTCAGCTAAGTTATCTAAGAATACTTGCTCTTCGTGAGTTGCTGTTGTGATTGGGAAGTATCCTGTATCACGGTTCCATTTCGCTTGTGATTCTGGTGAAATTAAGAATTCAATGAATTCCCAAGTTGCTTGTTTCTTAGCGTCGTCAACAGATTCGATCATCCATAATGAAGCTCCACCGATTGAAACGCCACCTTGGTCATCTTCGTCAACACCTGGGAAGTAAGCAGTACCTACTTCAAAACGTCCGTCAACTTCTGTTAAGATTTGACGTAAACTTGCAGTAGAACCAATTGTAATTGCTGATTGTCCAGCTACGAATTCAGGTTGTCCACCTGTACGTCCTACGTTAGGGATTGCTCCGGCTTCCATACCTTCTAACCATTTAGAGATAGTTTTTTCCATTGCTCCGTTTTCAACGAATACAGTTTCAGTTGGCGCGCCTTCACGTCCATTACCGTTGTCATAGATATCTTCTTCTTGTTTAGAGAACCATTGTTCTAAATACCAACCGTAGATTTGTAGAGAGATTGGCATTGCTGCTCCAGCTTCTTGTAATTGTGGTGAAATTTCAATGATTTCTGCTAAAGAACTAGGTGCTTCTTCAATACCTGCTGCTTCAAAAATGTCAGCGTTATAATACATTATTGGAGTTGAAGAGTTGAATGGCATAGAGTTTAATTGACCATCAATTGTATAGTATGCAGCTAAGTTAGGTTCGATTTGAGAGATATCATAACCACTTGAATCAATGAATTCTTGAACTGGAACAGTTAAACCTGAATCAATCATGAATGTTGTTCCTAATTCGAATACTTGTACAATATCTGCCCCTACTTCAGAACCTGAAGCAGATGAGCGTAATTTTGTTAACGTCTCATCATAAGTTCCTTGATATTGTGCATTAACAATAATACCATCTTGAGATTCATTGAATTCATCAACTAATCTTTGTAATGCTTCACCAGCATTACCACCCATTCCATGCCAGAAAACTAATTCAACAGGCTCCTGAGCATAAACACCTGTTGCAGTTAATCCTAAGTTACCCACAAATAATATGGCTAAAATAATAAATGTAAAAACTTTTTTAATTGTATTCAAGATACAATTCCTCCTTATAATTAATTTTAGAAACGCAACAACCCTGCATTCATTTCCGACTTTTATCATATAAAGTGGATATTAATTTAACGTAAATATTATGTAAAGATTGGTCTTTCTATGTAAAGTTTATGTAAATTTAATGTTAAGGCATCTTATTGTATCGAACTTTATAATAACTATTCCTTCATATCCAACTAGCTCTAATTTTGGTATAATCGATTCAACAGTAAAAATGGAGGCTTTTAAGATGAATCTATTATTTTCAATTTCTGATAATTTTACGGAACCACTCCTTACTACCTTATTTTCCATTAGAAATAATACAAAAGAAGAATCGTATGTTGTCTATGTACTTCAAAAAGAAGAATTAAAAGATAACAAGTTAATTCATAAATTTTGTCAGCAACTCCAAATGGAATATAAGCCTATTATTATCGGAAAGAATATATTCCAAAACGCTCCCGCTAGTGAAAGATGGCCCGAATCAATCTATTATAGATTGCTAGCCCATGAATTTCTTCCTTCAGATCTTGATAAGATTCTATATTTAGATGCTGATGTTTTGTGTATTAATGATTTATCCTTGTTATATAATCAAAATATTAATGATTATCTCTATGCAGCGTCTAGCCATACTCGTTTAGAAGTAACGGATACTATAAACCGTCTACGCTTAGGTAATCGTGAATTGAAAAGCTATTTTAATTCCGGTGTTCTACTGATGAATTTAGCTTTGATTCGACAAAAAGTGAAAAGTGAAACCATCTATAATTTCATAATGGAAAATCATGACTTCTTGCTTATGCCCGATCAAGATGTACTAAATGGTCTATATGGAGACCAAGTCTTACCTCTACCTGATGAATTATATAATTTTGATTCAAGATTACCTTTTCTTTATGAAATAATGAGTCAAAAAGAGATTTCCTATGATTGGATTATGGATAATACCGTTATCTTACACTTTTGTGGTAAAAATAAACCTTGGAATGAAAGTGAACGAAGTAAATTCTCTGTACTTTACAAGCATTACTACTCTCAAATGAAGCGTGTAACTAATAAAATCACCTCCAAATAAAAAAGCTAGGACCGAAGTCCTAGCTTTTTTGTGTGAATTCACTTATTTATATTCTACTACTAAATAACGATTTGGTTCTTTACCTTCTGAGTGTGTTTTAATTCGATCAATTCTTGCTAAATGTGCGTGAATTTGCTTACGTTCATATGCTGGTAAAGGATCTAAGATTACGGTTTGTTTCGTCTCTAATACTTCATCTGCCGTTCGTTGAGCAATTTGTCTCAGGACATTTGCGCGACGATTACGGTAATCACCCACATTCAATAGAATAGATGTGCGGCGACGGTATAAGCTTTGGAAGTAAGTTTGCGATAAAATCTGAAGGGAATTAATGATTTTACCATGCTTACCAATAACTAAGCCTGATTTATCCGTTTCAATATTAAACATCACTTGTGAACGTGATATTTCAAACTCCACATCAGCTTGCGCACCGTAGGATTGAATCACTTCTTGAATGTAGACTGCCACTTTCTGACTTGCTTCTTCAATTGTGAATGTCTCTTGTTGGTCGTCTTCATCTGATTTTGATTCAGTTACTGCTTCAGCTTTTACTTCTTTTTCAGCTTCTACAGAAGGTTTTGGTTGAGGTTTTTTCACTTCTTTTTTAACTGGTTCTTCAGTCACAGTTTCTTCAACCGCTTTTGCTTCAACCACTTCTGATTTTGGAGCAACTTTTTCTTTAGGTTGTTCTTTCACTTCAGTGATTTTAATATCTTCGTCAACTTCAACAACCATCGGTTCGGCTTCAACGGGAGTCTCTGTTGTATCTGATTTTACTTTTTGCTCTTCTTCCAATTGTTCAGTAATTTCTGATAATGATAACTCATTTTTCGCTGTTACTTCAACAATGGCATCTTGCTTACCAAAACCAAATAATCCTTTTTTACCTTCACTAATAACATGAATTTCTGCTTCAGAACGTGAGATGTTCAGTTCGGCTAATCCTTTTTCGATTGCTTTATCAACCGTCTCAGCTCTAACAGTTGTACTGTGTTCTAACATCGTATCTTCCTTTCGAGACTTCTATTTCTTTTTACTAGTGGCACGTCGTAATTGACGTTTTAATTCTCGTTGTTTTTCTTTTTCAGCTTCTGCTTTTGCTTCACGCTCAGCAATAATCTTGTATGGATTATTAAAGATAAATGTTTGAGCTAGTGTAAAGGCATTTGAAATTACCCAGTATAAAGCAATGGCACTTGGTAGTGTGAAACCAATTAATAAGATCATTAATGGTGAAACAAATGTCATACTTTTCGTCATAGTATTTTGCACAGGATTACTCTTCATTGAGAAGTAAGTTGTTGCAAATGTTAATAGAGCAGCAATGACAGGTAAGACAAAGTATGGGTCAGGTTGTCCTAAGTTCATCCATAAGAAGTTACTTTGACGTAATTCTTCTGTTCTTAAGATTGCTTGATAAAGTGCCATCATTACTGGTAGTTGAATTAACATTGGTAAACATCCAGCAAATTGATTTACACCGCGGTCTTGCATTAAAGCTTGTTGCTCTTCTTGCATTGCTTCCATTGAAGCACGGTCTTTGTTAGGATATTTAGCTTTAATTGCATCTAATTCCGGTTGCAGCTCTTGTGTTTTGCGCTGTGTTTTAATTTGCATTTGGAATAATGGTAGTAATAATGCACGAATAATTATCGTAAAGACTGCAATACCTAAAGGATAGCTACCACCAAATAAATTAGATAACCATAGAATCAGTTGAGATAAATTATAAATAATATAACGATCCCATAAACCAGTACTTTCAGCATTGACTGCCTCTTGTGTGGAACCACATGCTGTCAGAAAAACTACAAAACCTAGTAATACTAAGACTTTGAGCCATTTATTATATTTTTTCATTGATGCCTCCTACTTTTTATTTATTATTGGATTCTTTTTATCAAGAATCCCCGCTATATTCATAACGTGAATAATCGAACTTTTTACTTCGTGGAAAGTCTTTGTTTGAATATCTTTTCGTGCGATCAAAAGAAAATCGATATCTGATTGTATCGCAGGCTCTAATTCTAACAAAGCTTGTCGAATGTAGCGCTTAACTTGATTTCTTTCAACCGCATTCCCAATCTTCTTACCAACCGATAATCCGACACGAAAATGTGCTTGTTCAGGTTTCGGATAAACATAAAGCACTAACTGCCGATTGGCTACGGATTCCCCTTCACGAAATGCCCGTTGAAACTCATATTCTTTTTTTACACGATATTCTTTTCTCACAAACTTCCCTCATTCATCTAAATTCTTGACATTCACTGTCTTTCATTATAGCGAATTTTCTACTAAAAGAAAAACGGTTTCTGTCGTTTCAACTATATTAATACAAAAAAAACAAGCATTCATCTAATCCAACGATCTTTTCGCGAAATTAGATGAATGCTTGCAATAAATATCATTATTATTATGCTGATATTTTCTTACGTCCTTTTAGACGACGTCTTTTTAAAACATTACGGCCGTTTTTAGTACTCATTCTCTTACGGAATCCATGTACTCTACTACGTTTACGTTTCTTTGGTTGATAAGTTCTTTTTGTCATGGTATACACCTCCTAAATGCAATATGTGTACAATACTCAAATATTTTATAGAAGTAAGGGAAGATTGTCAAGTTATTAATTAATTATTTTTTCAAATAAATTCTATCTGCTTTTATTTTACGTTATACATTTTAACATACACAATGAAACTTATAAACAAACTTATCCACAACTCATTTCACCTTGTGCATAAGTTAAAATGTATATTTTTTTATCCACAAGTTTTCCTTTGAGTTATGAACATATCAACAAGGTGTTTATTGTGTGTATAATTTCACTCAGATTTAGTGCATAACTTTTTAGAATGTGATAAGATAGGCAAGTATTGAGACTAACTTATCCACAACTGGGTGTTGATAACTCTATTTTAATTCACTTATGCACAGTTCTTTTTCACCTGTTGATAACTCAAATGTGCATGAGTGCATAACTTATTTTTGTTTTTATAGCTTGTGGAAAACTCATAGTATGCTAAAATTATTTTACTTATAATTATATGGTGAAATTTGTTTTCGGTAATTGAGAGGAATTGAATCTAATGGAAGAAAAAGAAAAATTTTGGAGGGATTGCCAGCACTATATAAGTGAACGCCTGTCCGATCAATCATTCGATAATTGGGTTGCACCAGTCTATCCAACTCGAATTGGAGATCAGACTATCACTTTAGCTGTACCAAATGCTCTAACCAAAAACTATTGGGAAAGACATCTATCTGGTTACGTCATTCAGTTTAGTCTTGAAGTGTATGGTTTGGAATATACACCGACTTTTGTAATCGTACCTGAAGATCAACGTGAATCGAATCAAGCTAAGAAAGTCGTACCTGAGGTCGAAGACACAGGTGAATTCTCAGAATCACAGTTAAACCCAAATTACGTGTTTGAGACATTTGTTATCGGTGAAGGTAATAAGATGGCTAATGGAGCGGCTTTAGCGGTCGTTGATTCGCCAGGTAAAACCTACAATCCTCTATTAATATATGGAGGCGTTGGTTTAGGTAAAACTCACTTAATGCAAGCAATTGGTAATGAAATTAAACGTAAACAACCCTCAGCAAGAATAAAATACTCTACCAGTGAATCTTTCATGAATGACTTTATTACAGCGATTCGTGATGGGTCACAAGCAGAGTTTAGAAGTATGTACCGTGAAATTGATGTTCTATTAATAGATGACATTCAGTTTTTATCTAAGAAAGATAAAACTCAAGAAGAGTTTTTCCATACATTTAATGAGCTTTATAATAATAATAAGCAAATTGTTCTAACGAGTGATCGTCTACCGAACAACATTACAAATTTGGAAGAACGTTTAATAAGTCGCTTTAAATGGGGCTTATCCACGGACATTACTCCACCGGATTTGGAGACACGGATTGCGATTCTTCGTAAAAAAGCGTCTAGTGAGCAATTAGATGTGAGCCCTGATACATTAACGTATATCGCCAATAACGTCGACACCAACATTCGTGAATTAGAAGGTGCTTTAGTGCGAGTGATTGCTTATGCAGCCATTCAAGGAAAAGAAATTGATACCGAACTTGCTGCCTCTGCCTTACATAATATCATTAATAAAGGCGAAGCGAAGCCTCTAACACCTGATGAAGTTATTGATTACGTCAGTCGCTATTATCAAATCACCCCTGAAGACATTCGTGGTAAAAAACGAACTAAAAATATTGTCTTCCCGCGCCAAGTAGCGATGTATCTAACACGTGAATTAACGGAAATGTCTTTCCCTAAAATCGGAGAATTCTTTGGAAATAAAAATCATACAACCGTCATTCATGCCTATGAGAAAATCACAGATGAGATTGAAACAGACATTCAATTGAAGAATGAAATCAATCAATTGAAGCAAAGACTTCAAAGATAAATTATTAACATGTGTATAAGTTGTGACTGAACTCTGGACTTATGCACATGTTGACGAACAAGCATTTTGGCTTACATTCATGCATCAATGATGATTATGCACAGAATTAACAGCCCCTACTACTACTATTACTTATTTATTAATATATAATATATATATAAGGAGTGACGATATGAAATTTACTATTGGAAGAGCAGCATTTACTGCACAATTAATTGACGTATCTCGAGCAATTCCCTCGAAAGCAACAATCCCTATTTTAACTGGTATAAAAATTACAGCGACAAAAGAAGGTATTACTTTAATTGGTTCTGACGCTGAGATATCTATTGAGAGTTTCTTATCAGTACAAGATGATTCTTTAGGTTTAGAAATTGAAGAAACTGGTAGTATCGTTGTAACAGCTAGAATTTTTAATGATATTGTACGAAAACTACCTACAACTAAAGTGACGATCGAAACAAATGAGCAATTCATATTAACAGCTACTTCAGGAGAAGCGATTTTCTCATTGAACGGTACAGATGGACAATCATACCCTCGCTTACCTGAGATTGAATCCGATCGTAAGATCAACTTACCAACGGTATTATTTAAAGAATTAATTAGTCAAACAATCTTCTCAGCATCAAATCAAGAAAGCCGTCCTGTCTTAACAGGGGTTCACTTAATGATGAACGAAGGTCACATTACAGGTGTTGCTACAGATAGTCACCGACTAAGTCGTCGCCAAATCCCTGTTGAATTTACAACGGATCAAGCTAACTTTGAAGCAATCACAATACCTAAGAAAACATTGAATGAATTAGAACGGATTGTTCAAGATGATCAAATGATTGAAATGATTGTGACAGAACAACAAGTTATCTTTTTAATTGATAATTTAACAATCTATTCTCGTTTACTTGAAGGGAATTATCCTGATACAGATCGTTTATTACCTTCATCACATACGACTGAAATTGTCTTAAACGCAGATCAATTCCTACATGCGATTGACCGTGCAAGTCTAATGTCACATCAAGGTAAAAATAACGTCGTTCAATTAGACATTACGGAGGACAACGTTGATTTATCTGTTCAAGGAAGCAGTTTAGGTTCCGCGAATGAATCAATCAGTGCTAAGTCAATCACAGGTGAACCAATTAAAATTTCATTTAACCCTGATTATATGAAAGATGCTTTACGCTCATTTAGTGGTGTCGACATTAATGTTGGCTTTACTTCAAGTGTCCGTCCTTTATTAATTTCGGCTCTTGAGAAAAGTGAAACACCTAACAATGAATTACTGCAATTATTAACACCAATTCGTACGCACTAATATTGAAATGAAACTCCTGTCTTATCTAGCCCAAGCGGTTAGTAAGATTAGGAGTTTTTTTTTATTAAGTTGTCTGAAACGAGCAACTAAGTTATAATGAACTGTTGCGAAAATAAGTAGTTTCCCTTAGAAAAGTTATCCCCATGTGCATAACTTTTCTAAGCGTGAAGAATTATTTTAAAATTAGTTGCCAAATCGGTCATTTTCCATAAATACAAAAAATAGACGGTTTTGGGTAAATGTTAAAAAATAAGCTTTTCTACCTAATAATGTATTTAAAAGCTAAAATGACGTAAAAATAGCTATTAAATTTGATGTTTAGCCGATTTAAAGGTATAATATAAGAGAATAAATATGCTGATTGGGTGATAAAAAATGGATGAACGTGTAATAGAAATTACGACGGAGTATGTAACTTTAGGTCAAGTTTTAAAAATTACTGATATTATCCAAAGTGGTGGAATGGCAAAATGGTATTTAAGTGAATATTTTGTCTATGTAAATGATGAAGAAGAACAACGCCGTGGACGTAAATTACGCGAAGGCGATGTCATCGAATTCCCTCACGAGGAAGTAAAAGTATTCATTAAAAATAGAGATTAATGAAAGTAAAGCAATTACAACTAAAAAATTATCGTAATTATGAATTGCTTGACTTAACATTTAATGACGGCTTAACGATTTTAACTGGTGAAAATGCCCAAGGAAAAACCAATCTCCTTGAGGCGATTTTTTTGTTATCCATGGCAAAAAGTCATCGGACCAACCATGATAATGAGTTAATTCGTTGGGGTGAATCTTACGCTCAAGTTGAAGCAACAATTGAAACCAAAAATTATGACTTTCCTTTGTCACTGTCTTTTGGCCTTAAAGGTAAAATTGCTAAGGTAAACCATATTGAACAAGCAAAGCTAAGTCATTTTATTGGAAAATTAAATGTCGTCTTATTCGCACCGGAGGATCTTCAGTTAATCAAAGGTTCTCCTAGTTTGAGACGCAAATTTTTAGATTCTGAGTTGGGTCAATCCCATCCAGTTTATCTACAAGCACTTCTTGATTACAATCGCATTTTAAAGCAGCGCAATCGCTATTTAAAAGAGAATGGCTACAAAAAACAATTTGATCAAGTTTATTTTGATGTGATTACGGACCAACTTATCGAAAAAGCGGTTGAAATCATTACTTATCGAATTGAATTTGTAGAAGCTCTTGATGAACTTGCTCGCCCTATTCATAAGTCACTTTCAAATCAACGTGATATTTTGAGTTTGGAATATAAGAGCAGTACATCGAAGTTAGATTATGAGCAATTAGATACACTTGACCAACAATTCCATCGTTTATATGAGAATTCTCTAGAAAGAGAAAAAGAACGGGGCGTTACCGCTTATGGGCCGCATCGTGATGATTTGTATTTTGCATTGAATGAAAAAGATGCACAAAACTTCGCATCGCAAGGACAGCAAAGAACAATTGTCCTATCTTTGAAGTTAGCTGAGATTGAATGGCTAAATAATCGGATTGGAGAATATCCAATTTTACTATTGGATGATGTCTTATCTGAATTAGATGATAATCGACAACATATATTAATGAGCCAGATTGAAGGGAAAGTTCAAACATTCCTGACTACAGCTACAATTAAAGGGTTAAACCTGACACAATTAGAACATGCACAAATCTTGTATGTTGAAGATGGGCAGATTACCGAAGAAGGAGAGTAGAACATGCCAGATAATATTAATGAACAAAACTATGACGCGAATCAGATTCAAGTCCTTGAAGGTCTTGAAGCGGTTCGTAAGCGTCCGGGTATGTATATAGGTACGACAAGTATTGATGGTTTACATCACTTAGTGTGGGAAATCGTTGATAATTCAATTGACGAGGCACTTGCAGGTTATAGTGATCATATCGAAGTCGTTATCGAAGCGGATAATACAATTACAGTTACCGATAATGGTCGTGGAATTCCAGTAGATACTCAAAAAAAAACGGGTCGTCCCGCTGTTGAGACCGTCTTTACGATGCTTCACTCTGGAGGTAAATTCGGTGGTGGCGGTTATAAAGTTTCCGGAGGACTTCACGGGGTAGGTGCAGCAGTCGTAAACGCGCTGTCTTCTCACTTATACGTCGAGGTTTCCCGTAATGGTAAAGTATACCGTGAAGAATTTGAACGCGGGAATATCGCGAAAGAATTGGAAATCGTCGGGACATCTGAACATACAGGAACAAAAGTAAACTTTAAAGCCGATCCTACGATTTTTACTGATACAACGGACTTTAAATACAATATCTTAAAAGAACGTATTCGTGAATTAGCTTTCTTAAATAAAGGTTTACGTATTAGTCTAGAAGATAAACGTGAAGAGCGTGAAGAATCAGATAGTTTCTTCTATGAGGGTGGTATTCAAAGTTTTGTTGAATACATGAACGAAGACAAGCAAGTCTTACATGAGAAACCAATTTACTTAGAAGGTGAATCTGACGGGATTCAAGTTGAGATTGCTTTACAATATACAACCGATTACGCAACTAAAATTCTATCTTTTGCTAATAATATTCATACCCACGAAGGTGGAACACATGAATCTGGGTTAAAAGCTGGATTAACGCGTGTCATCAATGATTATGCACGTTCAAATAACTTACTAAAAGACTCAGATGATAATTTATCTGGAGATGATACTCGAGAAGGTTTAACTATTGTATTGTCTGTTAAACATCCGGACCCACAATTTGAGGGACAAACAAAGACGAAACTTGGTAACTCTGAAGTTCGTACAATTACAGACCGTCTTTTTTCGTCTAATTACGAATCTTTCTTATTAGAAAATCCAAAAGTAGCAAAAATCATTATCGAAAAAGGTATTTTAGCTTCACGTGCAAGAAATGCAGCAAAACGTGCCCGTGAAATGACACGTAAGAAATCTGGCTTAGAAATTGCTAACTTACCAGGTAAGTTAGCTGACTGTTCAAGTCGTGATCCAGAAAAAAGTGAATTATTTATCGTGGAGGGTGACTCTGCCGGTGGATCAGCGAAACAAGGACGTTCAAGAATGTACCAAGCAATTTTACCCATTCGTGGTAAAATTCTTAACGTTGAAAAAGCGTCAATGGATCGTATCTTAAATAACGAAGAAATCCGTTCATTATTTACTGCAATGGGAACAGGTTTTGGTTCTGAATTTGATGTATCAAAAGCTCGTTATCATAAATTAATTTTGATGACCGATGCGGATGTTGATGGAGCACATATTCGTACGCTATTATTAACATTAATTTTCCGTTATATGCGTCCTTTATTAGAAGCGGGTTATATTTATATTGCTCAACCGCCTCTTTACCAAATTAAACAAGGTAAAAAAGAATTGTACCTTGATACAGACGAACAATTACGTAAATGGCAAGCAGAAAATCCAGATGCGCGTTACTCTCTACAACGCTATAAAGGTCTTGGAGAGATGGACTACGAGCAACTGTGGGATACAACAATGAATCCAGAAAATCGTCGCTTACTTCGTGTAACGATCGATGATGCTGAGATTGCTAACGATGTTATGGAAATGCTTATGGGGGACGAAGTTCCGCCACGTCGTGAATTTATTGAAGAAAATGCCGTTTATGTACAAAATTTAGATACATAATTACTACAACGTATCTATGTCTCATAAACAGAAAGGAATAAAAATATGAGTGAAATTTTCGGAGATAATCACCGCGAAATTGAATCAATTAATCTTCCAGATGAAATGCGAACGTCATTCCTTGACTATGCAATGAGTGTTATTGTCTCACGTGCACTTCCAGATGTACGTGATGGTTTGAAACCCGTTCAGCGCCGTATTTTATATGGGATGAATGAATTAGGAGTTACCCCTGATAAACCACATAAGAAATCTGCACGTATTGTTGGGGATGTTATGGGGAAATATCACCCCCATGGGGACTCAGCAATCTATGAAGCGATGGTACGTATGGCACAACCATTTAGTTACCGTCAATTACTCGTGGATGGGCACGGGAACTTTGGTTCAGTCGATGGTGACGGAGCAGCGGCAATGCGTTATACGGAAGCACGTATGTCGAAAATTGCCTTAGAAATGCTTCGTGATATTAATAAAGATACTATTGATTTTCAAGAAAACTATTCTCAAGAAGAAAAAGAACCCGTAGTATTACCTGCTCGTTTCCCTAACCTGTTGGTAAACGGTGCGGCTGGTATTGCTGTGGGGATGGCAACAAATATTCCGCCACATAATTTAGGTGAAGTCATTGATGGTGTGATTGCGCTAATGCACAATCCAGAAATTACTGTCGAAGAAATTATGGAACACATTCCAGGTCCGGATTTCCCAACGGGTGGTATTGTTATGGGGAAATCAGGTATTCGTAAAGCCTACAAAACAGGTAAAGGGAAAATCATTATCCGTTCAAAAGTAGACATTGAACCCATTGGTAATGATCGTGAACGTATTATTGTTTCAGAATTACCCTATGGAGTAAATAAAGCGAATTTAGTTAAACGTATTGCTGAATTAGCTCGTGAAAAACGAATCGAAGGTATTACTTATGCTAACGACGAGTCTGCACGTGAAGGGACACGTGTGGTTATTGAAGTAAGACGTGATGTTTCTGCCAGTGTTGTCTTGAATAACCTTTACAAATACACTCCAATGCAAGTGTCATTTGGTTTTAATATACTTGCGATTGACGGTGGCGTACCTAAAGTCCTAGGTATTAAAGATATTCTTGATAAGTATTTAGATCACCAAATTGAAGTGATTCGTCGTAGAACTGAATTCGAGAAACGTAAAGCAGAAAATCGTGACCATATCTTACAAGGATTATTGATTGCTTTAGATCATATTGATGAAATTATTACGATTATCCGTTCATCTCGTGATGGTGAGACAGCTAAAACACAATTAATCGAAAATTACGGACTTACAGATGTCCAAGCACAAGCAATACTCGATATGCGTTTAGTTCGTTTAACTGGCTTAGAACGTGAAAAAATTGAGAAAGAACACAATGATTTACTCGCATTGATTGAACGCTTAACTGAGATTTTAAGTAACCAAGAGCGTATGTTTGAAATTATTGAAGATGAATTAACAGATTTAAAAACACGTTTTGGCGATGAACGTCGAACGGAATTACAAATTGGGGATTTAATGAACATCGATGACGAAGATTTAATCGATGAAGAAGATGTATTAATCACTTTAACTGCTAACGGATATGTGAAGCGAATGACTCAAGATGAATTCCAAGTTCAAAACCGTGGTGGACGTGGTGTTAAAGGTATGGGCTTAGGAGATAACGATGAAATTCAAACACTTGTCTCAGCTTCAACCCATGATACCCTATTATTCTTTACGAACCTCGGACGCGTATTCAGCCTTAAAGGGTACGATATTCCAGAATACGGACGTCAGGCAAAAGGTTTACCAATCGTAAACTTAATTAGTCTTGGTACTGGAGAAGTAGTGAAACAAATTATTTCAGTGAATAAATCAACCGAAGAATCTGGTCAATCTGATAGTTACTTATTCTTTGTAACGCGAAGTGGTACAGCAAAACGTACTAAATCATCAGATTATTATAATATTCGTCAAAATGGATTAATCGCAATTAACTTAAAAGAAGGCGATGAATTAGTCAATGTTATGGAAACAACGGGTGAACACAACATTGTTATCGGAACACATAACGGAAATGCGATGACTTTCAATGAAAGTGATGTTCGTGTGATGGGGCGTACTGCCACAGGTGTCCGTGGTATTAAATTACGTGATGACGATTATGTTGTTGGATCTGACGTATTGACTGATGAGCACGAAGTCTTAGTTGTAACTGAAAATGGTTATGGTAAACGAACGCCTGCTTCAGAATATACACCTAAAAATCGTGGAGGTCTTGGAGTGAAAACGTCCAATATCTCTGAGAAGAGTGGTAAATTAGCAGGTATCGTGACCGTTAAAGGTGATGAAGACTTGATGATTATGACTGATCAAGGTGTTGTAATCAGATCACACGTTGGTGGTATTTCCCAAACATCTCGTGCTACCCTTGGTGTTCGTATGATTCGATTAGATGACGATGCTATTGTTAGTTCGATCGCTACGATTCCAGCAGCTGAAAAAGATGTTACAGAGGAAGAGGTCATTGAACATATTGATGACGTCAAAGTTGACCGTGAGTCAGTAACTTCCGAAGATGTTGAACTCAATGAAGAATTATCAGAAAGAATTTCAGAAGCAGTAGAAGATACTGAAGAAGAGTTTGATGAAGATAATGAATAATAAATGAACAAAGAAGCGACAAGCTTTCATCATTTGATGAGCTTATCGCTTCTTTTATGTGCTTATTTTTCTTAGTTTGTTGACGGTTTAAGATGTCGAACACGGACGACACCTTCGATATTTTCAAGTGCAATTTTACCATTTTCTTCGATATCATTGTCTAAATCAATCATTGTACAAGCCCATCCATTGCGAGGTTTGTTCGTTAATCGGTTAATATTCAGATTGTGTTGAGAAAGTACATGAGTAATCTGACCAATCATGTTCGGAATATTACGGTGTAACACTGTTATACGGCAAACTGTTTGAATTGGACCAAAATTAATCGTAGGGAAATTCACTGAATGATGAATGTTTCCATTTTTTAAGTAATCCATTACTTGATCAATGACCATATTTGCTGCATTCGCTTCACTTTCAGGCGTTGATGCACCGAGATGTGGAATATTAATCGTATTTTTCATAGTTAATGTTTTTTCATCAGGGAAATCGACGACATATTTACCTATACTTCCATTATTAATTGCGTCTTCCAAGGCATTTAAATCCACTAAACCACCACGGGCACAGTTAATAATGATTTGACCTTTTTTGGCTTCAGCTAATAATTCTGCATTTAAATAATTTTTAGTACTGTCATTGTATGGAATATGTAATGTGATGTAATCACAGTTTTGCATAATATAATTAATATCATATTGAGTTTTTGTTGAGGGATTTAAGCCGAGAGCGTGTTGGACCGATAAGTATGGGTCATAACCGTAGACATCCATCCCTAAACCTAAACACATATTAGCAACAAGCACACCAATGGCACCTAAACCAATGATACCAATTTTCTTATCGGCTAATTCGGGTCCAACAAATTGTTTTTTACCTGCTTCAACTTTTGATCCAATATCAGATTGGCCTACGAGCGTTTGAGTCCATTCTAAGGCCGATTCAATGTTTCTTGAAGACATAATCAAAGAAGACAGAACTAACTCTTTCACACCATTTGCGTTGGCACCTGGTGCATTTGCAACAACAATTCCCTTCTTGGTCAATTCATCAATTGGGATATTGTTAACACCTGAACCTGCTCGGCCGACAAATTTTAATTTTTTTGGTAAGTCCATCTGATGCATATCAGCACTTCTTACAATAATGGCATCTGCTTCGGAATCACTATGATTTAAAGTAAATTCGTGTGTTAGCTTACTTAATGCATTGGCATCAATATTGTTTAATGTTTTAATTTTAAATCTTTTTTCTGTATAGCTCATTTTGTACCTCGCTTATTATCATTTTCAAAGACTTTCATAAAGTTAATGAGTGCATCGATACCTTCCATCGGCATGGCGTTATAGATACTCGCACGCATGCCACCGACTGATCGGTGTCCTTTCAAGTTATGTAGACCTTTTTCTTGGGCTTCTTTAGCGAAAGCTTTATCTAAATCCTCTGAATCGGTTCTAAAAGTCACATTCATAATTGAACGGTTCTCTTTACGAGCTGTCCCTTGATAGAAATCACTTTGGTCAATGTAGTCATAAAGTTTAGCCGTTTTTTCTTTATTGATTGCTTCGATGG
This sequence comes from Ruoffia sp. FAM 20857, assembly GCF_045528645.1. NCBI lineage: Bacteria > Bacillati > Bacillota > Bacilli > Lactobacillales > Aerococcaceae > Ruoffia > Ruoffia sp. FAM 20857. The sequence goes on along the minus strand of NZ_JBGQRB010000014.1, from coordinate 20,674 downwards.
CTTTCACACCACCTTGCTCTTCTAACCAAGCAAATACTTGACCAGCTACATAAATAGCAAAAGTAGGAGGTGTGTTATACATTGAATCTTTATCAATTTGTGTCGCATAATCGAGCATTGTAGGCGTGATATCTTGAGCCTTACCTACTAGGTCTTTACGCACAATGACAACAGTTAGACCCGCTGGTCCCATATTTTTTTGAGCTCCAGCATAGATTAGGCCAAATTTAGAGACATCATATTCTTCTGATAGAATATTCGAAGACATATCAGCGACTAAAGGAATACCGTCAAATTGTGGTAATTCTTCTGGTTTAAAACGCGTACCATAGATTGTATTGTTCAAACACAAATGTACATAATCAGCATCTGGACGGACATTAATAGCGTCGTTATTTGGAATATAGGTAAAATCATCCTCTTCAGTACTTGCTGCGATTTGAATATCACCGTAGCGAAGTGCTTCTTTATAAGCTTTTTTAGAGAAACTTCCTGTTAAGATATAATCAGCTTTACCTGATTTATTTAATAAATTTAATGGTACACTTGAAAACTGAGTTGATGCCCCACCTTGTAAAAATAATATTTCGTAAGTATCTGGAATATTCATTAGGTTACGTAATGATTGTTTAGCATTCGCATGAATTTCCATGTAGGATGGAGATCGGTGGCTCATTTCCATAACGGATAGGCCTTGCCCATGGTAATTTGTTAGGTTTTTACTAACATCTTCTAATACTGAAACTGGCAGTGTAGATGGTCCTGCAGAGAAATTATAAATGCGATTCATCTTAAACGCTCCTTTTTAATTAATGATATGAGCATTATATCACAAATAAAATAAAAACTAAGGACTTTTATTAAAATAAGATGAAAACAATGTAAAATGTCTCATAAAAAACTTTCAAATAAAGCTTGTAATCAAATAATGATAAATGTATAATTCATAGATGTGAGTATTTAACTATACTCTCCTTGCTCTAATAAATTTTTAGGGCCATCAGACCAAAAGGAGGTGCAAGCCAAATGAGCCAAACAACAAAATACGAAATTTTATATATTATCCGTCCTGACTTAAACGAAGACGAGAAAAATGAATTAGTAGAACGTTTCGATGGTATCTTAACAGCAAACGGAACTACAATTGTTGAGTCGAAAGACTGGGCAAAACGTCGCTTAGCATATGAGATTAATGATTATAAAGAAGGAATTTATCATTTAATCACAGCTGAAGCTTCAGATGCTGCAGGAATCAACGAATTCGACCGTTTAGCTGCGATTAATCGCGGAATCTTACGTTTTATGATTACTAAAGTAGAAGCTTAATTTGTTTCACGTGAAACACTTTGAAGGAGGTTGTAATTGTGAACACAGTTCAATTAGTGGGACGTTTGACACGAGAAGTTGACTTAAAGTTTACTTCTTCGGGTATTGCAGTAGGTACTTTTACCATAGCCGTTAATCGCAATTTTACTAATCAACAAGGTGAGCGTGAAGCTGATTTTATTAGTTGCGTAATCTGGCGTAAATCAGCAGAAAACTTTGCTAACTTTACTCGTAAAGGATCTCAAGTTGGAGTCGAAGGACGTCTTCAAACACGTAATTATGAAAACCAACAAGGTCAACGTGTCTATGTTACTGAAGTAGTTGTAGAACAGTTCCATTTATTGGAACCACGTTCAGTTACAGAACAAAGACCTGCGGATACTAGCAACAATAATAGCGGTAGTAGTTATGGTGGCGGACAAAGTTATAACAATAACAACACTCAAAACCAACAAAACAACTACAACAATAACCAATCATCGTATCAAAACAATAATTCAAATAACAATAGTGGAGGATTGGGTAACTCACCATTTAATATGGAAGATGGCACGCCAGTTGACATCTCTGAAGATGACTTACCATTCTAATCTTTCAACATTCGTTTAAAATATAAAGGAGGATAACACCTATGGGACAACGTCGTGGTGGAAGACGCAGAAAAAAAGTATGTTTTTTCTGTGCAAATCATATTGATCACCCTGATTATAAAGACGTGGATTTAGTTAGCCGTTTCGTATCTGAAAAAGGTAAAATTTTACCTCGTCGAGTTACAGGTACTTGTGCTAAACATCAACGTACTTTAACTTCAACAGTTAAACGTACTCGTATTATGGCACTCATTCCATTTACAATTAAAGACTAATTTTAATTAGCTGAGAGTAGGACCTCGTGTTCTACTCTCTTTTTTTGACGCATAACATAAATGTTTCACATGAAACTTTTAACATATTTTCCAGAAAGTTAGTAAACTTCGGAACAATAGCATTAGAACATTGATTATGTTAAAATACTTAGTATATTATTAATTAGATGAGGTGAAATATGTTTAATAAAGAAAGACTTAAAGCATTCTTTGAACAATTTCATTCATTAGATATTAGTTGGCAAATTTATAGTTTAGTCATTTTATATACAATTATTATGCTCGCTGCATTAATGTTACGCTGGGAAATCGGTGTAATGCTTTTTATATTACTAATTGCAGTTGTCGTATTTTTTGTGTTTAATTATGAAAACTTTATTCGTAACTTAAGTACAATGGCGAGTCGCCTCTCTCAATCAGTACGAGGTGCGCAGGAAGATGCAATGTACCGCTCTCCTATTGGAATCCTATTATATGGTCAAGATTCTAATCATCGCATTAAGTGGGTCAATCCAGCGATGCAACATTTGTTTGGATCGCAGGAGTTACTTGGAGAACCACTAGTATCTATAAATAAAGAGTTTGACAAAATGATAGCAATTGAATCTGATAAACATTGGCATACTGTTCCTTTTATGGACCGGTATTACCGTATATTACACCAAACAGATGTGAAAGCATTATATATGATTGATGTAACAGATGAAGTGTTGATTCGAGAACAGAAGAAATTCGATCAAGTTGTATTCGGTTATCTTTTCTTGGATGACTATAACGAGATTGTGGAAACCCTCGATGATCAACAGGCAACCAATTTTGACTCTATTATATTGAATGATATCAATGAATGGGCTGAATCCTATGGCGTTTTTACTAAACGAATCAATGAGGAAAAATTTATTCTACTTCTAAACCAATATGTGCTTGATAAACTTGAGAAAGATAAGTTTAAGTTTTTCGATGAGATGCGTGAACGCAATTCCTTAAGAAATATGCCATTATCAACTAGTATTGGCATATCTTATCCAGATTCACCAAGTTATCGTATCGATGACTTATCAGACCAAGCACAACTTAACTTAGATTTAGCACTAGGACGCGGTGGCGATCAAATTGTCGTAAGATCGAAATCTGGTAAAGCGAGATTCTATGGTGGTAAAACAAATCCTACAGAGAAACGTACAAATATAAAGTCACGCTTAGTTTTTCAGGCCTTACGCACGTCAATTCAACAAACAGAGCAAATACTCATATCTGGTCATAAAACCCCTGATATGGACTCTATGGGCTCTGCAATAGGTATTTATAAGATTGTCAGATCTTTCGGTGTTCCGGCTCGTATTCTTATTAATGAAGATGAGTTTAACCAAGACATTCGACAATTATTGGCTTTAGATCAAGCACGATACTTATGGGATGAAGATATCTTCGTGAATAAAGAAGATGCTGAGAAATTTACAACAGATGAAACATTAATGATCTTAGTTGATCATCATCGTCCATCATTAAGTGAGGCTGAAGATTTGATAAATGGTCATGATGTTGTTATTATTGATCATCACCGCCGTGGAGAAGAATTTCCAGAGCAAACGGTTCTTACATATATTGAACCCTACGCTTCATCAACGTCGGAGTTGATTACTGAATTTTTCATTAATATGCGTAATACGAATGAAGCTTTAAACAAGTTTGAAGCAACAGCATTACTTGCTGGGGTGATTGTAGATACAAATAACTTCTCATCTCGAACGGGTTCTAGAACTTTCGATGTCGCAAGTTATTTAAAATCGCGGGGTGCTGACCGAGTTCAGATTCAACGATTGCTCAAAGAAGATTTATCTAATTTAATAGAGCGTAATAAGCTCATTGAGAATACAAAATTCGTTAAAGAAGGCTTTGCGGTCATCATTGGACCTGATGAAGAAGTCTTTGATAATATAACTGCATCACAAACTGCTGATGTATTATTAGACGTTAAAGGTGTTGAGGCTTCTTTTGTTATCTACCGTAGAAGTGATTCTGTTGTAGGGATTAGTGCACGAAGTTTAGGAAGTATCAACGTACAAACGATCATGGAAAGATTAGGTGGCGGAGGTCATTTATCAAATGCTGCAACGCAAATTGAAGATAAAACGACTGAAGAGGTCTACATTCAATTATCAGAAGAAATAAATAAAGAATAAGGAGGACTTTAAATGAAAGTAATTCTATTAAAAGATGTTAAGAAACAAGGTAAAAAAGGTGATGTGATTGAAGTATCAGATGGTTACGGGCGTAATTATCTAATCAAGAACAATTTAGCTAAAGTAGCGGATGGTGCAGCTTTAAATCAGTTAAAATCTAAAAAAGAAGCTGAAGCTAGACTAGCTAAAGAAGAACTAGCTGAATCTAAAGAAATTAAAGAAGCGATTGAAAAAGAAGAAACTGTTGTTACAATTGCTGCTAAAACAGGAGAAGATGGTCGATTATTCGGTACTATCCCTTCTAAACAAATAGCAGAAGAGCTTGAAAAGCAATATAACATCGAAGTTGATCGCCGTAAAATTCAATTAGGTGAAAATCTAAACTCTTTAGGTCGTTACAACGTTCCAGTGAAACTTCATAGTGAAGTCACAGCAGATATTAAAGTACATATCGTTGAACAATAACTTCATATGATACAAAGTAAATAATTCAAAAGTGTATTCATTGGAATTCAACCCAATGAATACACTTTTTTACTGGGAAAAATTATAAACATGTAAATAATATAAATCCATTAAAGAAAAGTTATCAACATGTTCATAACTATGAAAAAGGCTCAAAATTTGGTATGATTTATATACTTGTATTTAAGAGTGAATCGAGTAGAATAAAGAAATGAAGAAAGAAGGTGAACCGTTGGAAAATAACCCAATGGATAGACAACTACCATATAATATAGAGGCTGAACAATCAGTGCTCGGCGCTTTACTCATCAATCCTATTAAAGTAGGAACGGTTCAATCAATTATTGAAGAAGATGACTTTTATTTACGTAAACATCGTATTATCTTTAATACGATGGCAAATATCTTCGATTCACCTGATTATGAACTTGATGCCATCACTTTAATTGATCGATTAACAAGCTATGGTGAAATCGAAAATGTCGGCGGCCATGATTATATAATTGAGTTAACACAAACTGCACCGACAGCAGTGAACGTGGACCATTATGCTAAAATAGTAAAAGATAAATCAATTTTACGTAGTTTAATCTCAGCTAGTACACAAATAAGCCATACAGCTTATGAAGAAGGTGATGAGATTGCTAATATCATCGAAAAAAGTGAAAAACTTATCTTATCAATTGGTGAAGGTAAGAATAATGACGGACCCGTCTCTTTACGATCGCTAATTTCAGATGCATTTGAGAACATAGTTCGATTATCGGAAGAGAAAAGAGATGTTGTTGGCTTACCAACAGGTTATATCGACTTAGATAAATTAACAAGTGGTTTACAGCCAGACCAATTAATTATTCTAGCTGCGAGACCATCCGTAGGTAAAACAGCCTTTGCTTTAAATATTGCCCAAAACGTTGCCACTAAATCTAAAATTCCTGTCGTAATATTCTCACTAGAGATGGGGGCATTAGACTTAGTAAACCGTATTATTTGTGCAGAAGGTAATATCCATGCATCCAATTTACGTACAGGACAACTAACTGATGATGAATGGAATAGTTTCACGGTGGCTACAAACACACTTAAAGATGCACCTATCTTTATTGATGATACAGCAGGGATTAAAGTATCTGAAATTCGTGCTAAAAGTAGACGATTAAAACAAGAGAATCCAGATTTAGGTCTGATTGTGATTGACTATCTTCAATTAATCGAGGGATCAGGTGGAGAAAGTCGTCAGCAAGAAGTATCTGAGATTTCTCGTCAATTGAAGAAATTAGCTAAAGAATTAGGCGTTCCTGTTATTGCGCTGTCTCAATTATCTCGTGGTGTGGAACATCGTCAGAATAAACGACCAATCTTAAGTGATATTCGTGAGTCTGGATCGATTGAGCAAGATGCGGATATCGTTGCCTTCTTATACCGTGAGGATTATCACCAACAAGAAGGTGATGAAGAACCTGTTCAAGATGATGATCTGCCTGATAATACTGTTGAGGTAATCTTAGCTAAGAACCGTGCAGGTGCAAGAGATACGGTTCGTTTATTATTTAAAAAGGAATATAATAAATTCTCAAGTCTTTCATTTGTGCCCGAACCGCCCATGATGTAACTTACAATAAAAAACTCTTTCTAATTAAATTTAGTGAAAGTTTTTGTGTTAATTCAATTAACTCGGTGGTTAATCTGTTTAATCACTGTTTAAATAGGTGTATAAAATAGCAAATACCCGAATGTATGTTCCACGTGAAACTTTTTATAGGAACATATGTTCTTTAGGTTATTTCTTTCTCTTTAAGCTGGTTTATAATAAACTTATAATATATGACATTGAAAGTGGAGGTAACAATATGGAGACGGTCGAAAAGAATCAGCAAGATGTAGTAGGTAAGTTAAAATTGAACGCTTTAATTCTTATATCTTTTTTTATAGTGTTATTTGCTTCATCTGTTAGTACGAATGCTACTACAATTGAGTCGATTGAAAGCATTGACTATACTCAACCTGATTATATACAAGTAGTTGAAGCTGAACCTGTTGATGAAGCCATATACGAAAATATAGATACTGATACAACGATATACCCTCAAAGTGACTATACGTTGATTGAAGCTGAATTGCCAAGTGATCAAGTGTCAATTAATGAAGACACTCTATTTACTGATGAAGCTCTACTTTCATTTGCTCAGATGGATGAAGTTTATAATTTTGTTCATTTTAATGCTTATAAAGATTCATATAGAGATATAGCCACTTATATTTCATATTACATCTATTATTCGGCTGATCCAGAAGATCATTATTTAGTCGCACCGATGAATTTAACTAATGACGTCGTTGATTTATACAATTATAGTGATTTAATCGCGATGCAACGCTTAGATATTAATCATAAGCTTAGACAAATTTATTTTAATGAGTATTCCGAAGGTTTAGTTGAACGTTATGAATTAAAACAAATGATTCCGACTTCAGTTTATGCCGATGCTAAAGCTTCAATGTTACGTGCCGAGGAATTATATAGTCAAGTTGATTCGGAAAGTGACGATTATGACTTAGCTACCGAAGTGATTGAGATTGCTAGAGAAGAATTTAGTATCTTTACCAACAAATATAATAATGGGCATTTAGAAGAACCTGTTTTACATTATTTTATCTCTGATCAAATTGAAGACGAAGCTGTTTTAGGAGAAAATATCGCTTCGATTGAAGAGGTAGTTGAAACATTGCCAAGTGAAATTAAGCGTCGACTTTCGAATATTTATGTCTTAGCTGAAAATGAAATGCCACCTTCAGAAACATCAGGCTTTACTTTACATGGTTTAGCTAAGGATGATGGGACTGTATATTTTGTAGGTGATAAACCCATCTATAAAAATCTAATTTATCATGAATTTGGGCACATATTAGATTTTGCTAGCTATGCATTAATCGATTGGGATGAAGAGTCTGAAGATTCTTGGTCAACACAAGATGATTGGCAGGCCATTTATGAAAATGAATGGGCAGATGAAGAGTCTTATTACAATTCTACCATTGAATCATTCGCAGAAGGCTTCGGAGTGTACTCATTGAAGTATTTTTTAGATGAAAATCCTGATTTATCGGCTTATCCAGATAGTTCATTGGAAGATAGACCAGAGACAGTTGCATACTTTGATCAGTTATTCGAAACATTAGACTACTAAACAAATGAGTAAACAAAAAACCCTAAGCACTCTTTAGTCTCACAACTATAGAATGCTTAGGGTTTATTAAATTCTATTTATCTATCGATTTGTCTTAGTTTTTATGACGACGTCCAGAGATGAATAAGTAAATACCTCCACCGATTAAAGCTAAAGCAGCTACAATAATAAGCCAAATTGAACTATTTTCACCAGTGTTTGGTAAATTCTCTTCATTCTCTTCTACGGATGAACTAATAGATACATCAACACTTGATGATTCTTCATTGCCATCACTTGAAGGTGTTTGAGAACCACCACCATTGACTACATCTGGATATCTTTCAGTTAAGTAATTAGTTACATCTACATAATTTACATCACCAGATTCATTCGGTTGAACAGCCCATAAAATATCTTCAAATTGCATTTGATCAACTTGATCTTGAGTAATTGTAGTATTTTGAATAATATTATTCTTCGCTTCAACAACTAAAGCATCAAACATGTCTGGATACATTGTTACTAACTGTTGGAATATGTAGCTAGGTAATTCTGCATCAACATTCTTAGCTTCATTGTACCATTCAGCGAATGTACGATCACTAAATTCATTCAAGATAGCATCAGTTGCTGGTGTTTGATTAACGACAGCCACACGAACTGGTGCAATCGTACTTGATAATTGATCATCACTGAAATTCTCATAACCAGCAATCACGATTTCATCGCGTAAAGCAGTTAATTCTTCTGGAGAAGTACTTTCAGTTGAAAGTCCCAGTCTATCCATCAAACTAGTAATATGTTCATCACTAAATTGATTTAATTGTTCCATCGTTAAATCAGTTTGACCGACTAATACTTCACGGTAAATATCTAAATCACTTGCTGGTTCGGATTCACTTGAGTCAGATGATTCTTCTTCATCAGAGGATTCCTCATCAGAAGACTCTTCATCGGATGATTCTTCGCTTGAAGAACGTTCATCTGAAGATGTTTCTGCATCATCAACAGTAATATCGTAATTTTCTTGCATTGCTAATGCCAAGGCTTCCATGTCTTCTGCGTTATTTTCTTCGAAGATTGAAAATTCTTGCCATAGTAATTCAGCATCAGGTACTTCTAACAACTCTTCTTCATTTAAGTTATAATCCGAAACTAAAGCGTCTCTAAAACGACTGGCTTCAGGACCGAAGACTTCTGGGTTATCGTATACAGCTGTGTTATAAGCTCCACCAATATCAGTACCTGCTTGATTTCCTTCACCTACCATACTTACTAAGTAAATGTCATCAAGTTGGTCTAATTGTTCTTGAGTTGCAGGTGTTGATTCAATGAATGCTTCACGAATCTTAGTAGCAACTGAACCGACCTGTTCATCGGTAAAGATTTCAGGATTTAATTCGATGATTTGGTCGCGGACAATGTCCATCGTTTCTTGAGCGTAATCTCCATTTTCAGCAGTTGTTTTAATCGGTGCTAATTCTTCCTCAGTGAATTGACTGAATTGCTCTTCTGTAATATCAGTATATTCCAAAATCGCTGCTTCAAATTCATCTTCAGGTGCTGGAGTTTCACCATTCCCATTGTCTTCGCCATTTTCTCTTTCAGTACGACGTTCGATGTAAGCATCACGTGCTTGGGTAATTTGTGGCACGATTGATTCAACAGCAGCTTGCTCGTCATCGTTATTTTCTAACAATGCATTCGTATACCATCCTAAGATGTCACTAGGTAAAGCCGTGTTTAAATCTGAATAGCTATATTCTGAATAAGTAGAAATAGCCTCTGCTGCTTCATTATAAGCTTGTAAGTCCTCACCTGTTAAAAGGTTTAATTGAGGGTAATCGATTGCTAACTGGTTATACATTTCTAACCATACATCCAGTTCAGGATTCGATTCTGCTTCAGTATTTTTTGTAGTATATAAATCAACTAAATATTGATCCTCTACTTCTAATAATTGTTCTAAGTTAACAGGTTGAACGCCCGCTAAGTTATTTTTTATTTGAACGAGTAATTCTTGGTCCACCTCTGTTGTTGTTTCTTCTTGGGCATGAACGGTTTGACTCGTTGGTAGTAAAGCATTATTTCCAAGAGTAGTTCCTGCTCCGATTGCTAAAGCACATGTAGATACTAATAATAATTTTTTTAATCTCATTTTGCGCCCTCCTCTATCTGTTAATTCCATCATACGCTGTAAATGTGAATTTTTATCGAAAGAAAAATGTGGAATTCGCCATTTATTTTGTGAATATTGTATTAAATTTAAAACAAAAAAGAGCCAGAGGTTATATAACCACGGGCACTTAAAAGGGAGTTTATCCCCAAACGCTATCTAAAATCATTGTTTGTTCACGGTCAGGACCAACAGATAAAGTTGCAATCTTAACTCCAACTAATTCACTGATGCGACGAACGTAGTTACGTGCATTTTGTGGTAAGTCTTCTAAAGATTTTGCACCTGTGATATCTTCTGTCCAACCAGGTAATTCTTCGTAAACTGGCGTACAGTCAGCTAGAACTTTTAGACTTGCTGGGTAATATTCAATACGTTCACCAGCAGAAGTTTCGTAAGCAGTACAAATCTTAACTGTCTCTAAACCAGTCAATACGTCGATTGAGTTTAATGATAGATTTGTAATACCTGATACTCGGCGTGAGTGACGCATAACAACTGAATCAAACCAACCTACACGACGTGGACGCCCTGTAGTTGTTCCGTATTCTCTACCTACTTCACGAATTTGTTCTCCAACTTCATCAAACAATTCTGTTGGGAATGGTCCGTCTCCTACACGTGATGTATAAGCTTTACATACACCAACGACTGTATCAATTTTTGATGGTCCTACTCCACTACCAATCGTTACCCCACCAGCTACTGGGTTTGAAGAAGTAACGAATGGATATGTACCTTGATCGATATCTAACATGACACCTTGAGCACCTTCGAATAATACACGTTTACCTTCATCAATCGCATCGTTTAAAATGACTGATGTATCAGTAACATACTTCGCAATTTCTTGACCATATGCGTAGTATTCTTCGAAAATTTCTTCAAAAGATAAAGGTGAATTGTCATAAACGCGCTCGAATAATTTATTCTTTTCAGCTAAGTTTACTTCTAAGCGCTCTTTAAAAATTTCTTTATCTAATAAATCAGCAACGCGGATTCCAACACGAGCAGCTTTATCCATGTAAGCTGGGCCAATCCCTTTAATCGTTGTTCCGATTTTGTTATCCCCTTTTGAATCTTCTTGAAGTTGATCCATTAAGATGTGGTAAGGCAAGATAACATGAGCGCGTGAAGAAATACGTAAACTACTTGTATCAACACCTTCATCTGCTAAATAGTTCAATTCTTTAACAATTGACTTTGGATTCACGACAACACCGTTTCCGATAACACTGATTTTACTATTATCAAAAATACCTGAAGGGATTAAGTGTAATTTAAATGTTTTACCATCAAATTGAATCGTATGCCCTGCATTGTCTCCACCTTGATAACGTGCAATTACTTCAGCGTTATTACTTAGAAAGTCAGTAATTTTACCTTTACCTTCGTCTCCCCATTGTGTTCCTACAACTACTACTGATGTCATTGTTAGATCTCCTTTTTATATAATAATATTTCAATCTTGAGCACAATATGTCTCCGCGCGATACATAACATCCCGACTTCTATATTATACCTCATTATCTTTGCAACGTCTTTTGTTAATTCAGTTGGTAAGATGAGATTGAATAATATTTCGCCTTCAATCATGACATTGATGGCGTATTTATCTCAAAGTCTAATAATATCATAATGCCTATAACAATAAAACAAGCAAATGTTGTCACTCATAAAATCACTTGTAACTAAAGAAACATCCACCCCAAAAATTTTGGAATGGATGTTAGATTGCTTAAATTATTTTGAGAGAGACCAGTAATTGATACCCTCTGTGAGTAATACTTCTTCGTCAATACCTTGAATACTATACATTTTTTGAGCGTCATCGTTTGGATCATTAACGTAGACTTGACCATTTTCATAGCCACGAATGACGATAATGTGGCCAACCTCTGTAAAGAAACCTGGTAAGACAGACGCAACGATTAATTCACCGTTATTTACAGCTTCCATTGCGCTATAGAAATCATTTCCATAGTTATAAAAATTGTAATCATATTCAACCGCAAAGTCATGGAAGATTTGCCAAGATGTCCCGGCATTATCTACCCAATACTTTTCCTCGCTCCATTCAAGGATTTCCATTGGATTCACTTCTCGATTCTCAAAAGCAGCATGAACCATGGCTAGAGAAAGGATTGCACAGCCGTTTTCACCCAGTTGTTGGGTTGTATTACTTCCGTATTTCTCAGTTCGCCAGTTCGCATCTTTTTGCAGATACAATGGAACGTCAATTTGGGTTCCAGTTGCAGCCGCAGTTTTTTCTGCCGGATAATCTGGTAAGAAAAGATAACCAAGTTCTTCCACATCAAGATCATTTGCATGGATAGCTGCAAGAATTTCATCTTGGGCTTGAATTAAGTTTCCATCAAACTCCGTTTGGGTTAATTCAGCAATCGTTTCTTCCATTGCTTTATCTTTTGGTGAGTAGGTACTCAGTGTTTCTGCCAAAGTAGCTGGTGTTTCGATGCTTTCATCGGTTACACTTTCAGTCTGTTGAGAAACAACGGGCTCAGTTTGTAAAGAAATTAACTCTTCTTGAGTAGATTGTTGTTGGTGCTCTGCAATAATTAAATTATTGTTCGCAGTTAATTTATTTAAAAGTATAATTAAACTTAAACAAATGGCAATGAATATAAGAGAGCCAATTGTTGCTATTGGCGTATAGTTACGCGTTTTTGGCATTTCAAAAACTCCTTTTAAAAAAACATTTCTAAATAAAAGAATACGCTAACTGACTTGAGAATACCATAAGAAATGTTGAATATTTGAATAAAGTAATGAAAGTTTAATATTCTGTTCATAATTTCAAAAGCTAGATGACTGTATAATAATAATTATTAGTTTGGAATTCATTCATGTGATATTTCTTTACAAATGGTGTTATAATATGTTTGCGAGAGCTTTTTAATCGTTGTATAATAATTTTCTAAGAGAGGAGAATGGTGATGGCAAGAAAGGAATTTCGTAAGTCACTAGCAGTTTTTCCAATAGGTACGGTTATGGAGTTGACGGAGTTAACCGCTCGTCAAATTCGTTATTACGAAGAACAGGGATTAATCGAGCCTCAACGTAGCGAAACCAACCGTAGGCTATACTCTTTAAATGATGTCGATCGATTACTGGACATCATTGACCTAATGGATGAAGGCATGACAATTAAAGGTATTAAAAATAGATATCGCTTTAGTGACAGAGTATCTAAAAACTCAGTACCTCTAACTGACCAAGATGTGCGACGTATCTTAAGGGATGAACTAGATTTTCAATCTAGATTCGAATAACCTATTAAAAGAGAGGATTTTGAAGCAATGACAAAATGGACGAAAGATCGTATTATTGCTGATGCGCATGAGAATAACGTACACTTTATACGATTAATGTTTACGGATATTAGAGGAACAATTAAGAATGTTGAAATTCCTTTAACACAGTTAGAAAAGGCATTAGAAAATAATATGACATTTGATGGTTCATCAATTGAAGGATTTGTACGCATTGAAGAAAGTGATATGTATTTAATTCCTGATTACGACTCTTGGATGATTTTTAACTGGGATGTTCCCTCAGATGGTGGACGCATTGCTTGTTTAATCTGTGATGTAGATACAACAAAACGAGAGCCTTTCTTAGGTGACCCTCGTGGGAATTTAAGACGAGTGTTAGATAAGATGGAAGATTTAGGTTTTTCTTCGTTCAACTTAGGCCCAGAACCTGAATTTTTCTTATTAAAACTGGATGAAGATGGTCGACCAACGATGGACTTAAATGATGATGGTGGCTACTTTGACTTTGCGCCAACGGATTTAGGAGAAAACTGTCGACGTGATATTGTGCTTGAATTAGAGCGTATAGATTTTGAAATCGAAGCGAGTCATCACGAAGTTGCACCAGGGCAACATGAGATTGATTGGAAATATAATGATGCGATTCGCGCATGTGATAAAATTCAATTGTTTAAATTGATTGTTAAAACAGTGGCTCGTCGTCATAATTTATATGCGACGTTCATGCCTAAGCCTATTTATGGTGAGAGTGGTTCTGGAATGCACTTTAATGTATCTTTATTCGATAAAGATGGGAAGAATGCTTTCTATGATGAATCAACTCCAGATCAATTATCTAAGAATGCTCATTACTTTATCGGTGGTTTAATTAAGCATGCGAGTGCTTATACAGCTATTTGTAATCCATTAGTAAATTCTTACAAACGATTAGTTGAAGGATACGAAGCACCAGTATATATTGCTTGGAGTGAGAGAAATCGTTCTCCACTTATTCGTATTCCATCATCTCGTGGTAATTCAACTCGTGTTGAGTTAAGAAGTGTGGATCCTTCTGCCAACCCATACTTAGCCTTAGCAGTTATCTTGCAAGCTGGTTTAGATGGAATTGAGAACAAGATTGAACCACCTATGCCAATTGACCGTAATATTTATACGATGACTCCAGAAGAGCGTATGGCTGAAGGTGTCATTGACCTGCCATCATCACTTAGCGAAGCCATTGCTGAATTTGAAGCCAGCCCAATCATGAGAGATGCTCTAGGTCCACATATTTCAGGTAACTTTATTGTTGAGAAAACAATGGAATTTGAGTCATATAAAAAACAAGTGACACAATGGGAATTAGATAAATATTTAATGATGTATTAAGCTGTTACAACCAGCTCGAAGATTGCCATTTTATTGGGTTCTTCGAGCTTTTTTGATACAAAAATTTGAATCCTGTTGCACATTGCTTATGAATATGCTAAGCTTTCTACTATAACATAAGGGGTGCTTCGGCTGAGATGGGATTACCTGAACTCTATGAACCTGAATGAGTTAAGACTCGCGTAGGGATGTGAATAAGTAAAGTTTATGTATATTGGTGCAGTATGCTTTTTGTACGAATATACCTTTATCAATATCACTCAACCTACCTTGACTCAGACACTTTGTGTTGTGAATATGAGGGAGGTTTTTTTTTGGTTAATTGTAGTATTGCTTTACAAATTTTACCGCTAGGTGCAACACAAGAAGCGACACTTGAAGTGGTTGATTCTGTCATTGCTTTTATAGCATCAAAGACGGATAACTATGAAGTGGCGGCGTTTGAGACAACGATTCAAGGTGATTATGATACTTTGATGCCTATCTTAAAAGAGGCGATCGAAATCGCTTCTCAAACACACCACAAAATTTTTACTAACGTCAAAATTAGTTATGATGCGAAAGGGTCAGTGTTAACGATTGAAGATAAAACTACAAAACATCGCCACTAAATATGCTTCATGGATCCTAGGTCTGGGGCTATTACTGCTTTGGGAAGTGGCTGCTAGAGTTGGTTGGTTACCTGAGTTTATTATTCCCGCACCAAGTGATGTTCTAATCGCTTTGTGGCAAGACCGAGAGAATTTATGGATGAACAGCCGGGTGACACTGATTCAAGCGTTTATTGGTCTCGCTATAGGAATTTTCCTCGCTTTCTTTTTAGCGATTATTATGGATGTGATTCCTTGGTTGAACCGAGCCTTATATCCAATGTTGGTGGTTACACAAACCATTCCAACTGTAGCAATTGCACCGATATTAGTGCTTTGGCTAGGTTATGACATGACACCAAAGATTGTTTTAGTCATTTTAACGACATTATTTCCCATTATTATTAGTATACTGAACGGCTTTGCTAACGCGGATAAGGATGCGATTCAATTACTCCAATTAATGGGAGCAAATCGTTGGCAGATATTACGTCATGTGAAGTTACCGTTGAGTATGTCATTTTTCTTAAGTGGCTTGAAGGTCAGTGTGTCTTACGCTTTTGTGAGTTCGGTTGTCGCTGAGTGGCTTGGTGGCTTTGAAGGTTTAGGGGTTTATATGATTCAAACCAAACGTGCCTTTAGCTATGACAAGATGTTTGCGGTCATTGTTTTAATTTCGTTATTAAGTCTGTTCTTTATGGGTGTTGTATCTTATATTGAAAAATATTTAACACCTTGGCGTTTTAATCAAAAAAAGAAAATCAGAGGAGAAGAATAATATGATGAATTATTTCAAGAAAATGCTTGTTGCTTTAATCGTCAGTATGTCAGTATTAATTCCTATGAGTGCATCGGCTCAAGCCAGTCAGATAGAGTTTATTTTAGATTGGGTACCGAATACAAATCATACTGGATTATATGTTGCTTTAGAAAAAGGGTATTTTGAAGAAGCGGGCGTGGAAGTAACGATTCGCCGTCCACCAGAAGGCAGTACGACTGAATTAGTAGGTTTGGGTCAAGCTCAATTTGGCATTAGTTTCCAAGATTCTTTAGCTACACGTCTAGCAGGAGGTTTACCTGTAACAGCTGTCGCAACAATTATCGAACATAATACAAGTGGTATTATTGCTAGAGAAGACAGCCAAATTACAAAACCGGTGGAGATGGAAGGTCATACTTACGGAACATGGAATGATCCCATTGAACTGGGAATGTTAGAGCATATTATTAATAACGAAGGCGGCGATTATTCACAAATCGAATTAGTCCCTAATCAAGCAGATAATTCCATTGTTGGTTTAGCTAATTCGATGTTTGAATCAGCCTGGGTTTATTACGCTTGGGACGGTATAATGGCTGAGAGCCAGGGCGTTCCAACGAACTTCTTTTACTTCAGAGATTACGCAGAAGAATTAGATTTCTACTCACCAATAATTATTGCAAATAACGATTATTTAGCGAATAGTCCTGAAGAAGCGACGCAAGTGGTTCAAGCCATCAAACGCGGTTATCAATATGCAATCGAGAATCCAGAAGAAGCAACCGATATTCTCCTGAAACATGCACCGGAATTAGAAGGGCAACGTGATTTTGTTCTTGCTTCCCAAGAATGGATTAACGAAGCCTATACAAGTAAACCAGAACAATGGGGTTATATCGATGAAGAGCGCTGGAATGCTTTCTACACATGGTTATACGAAAGTAACTTAACGGAAGTTGACTTGACTGAAGGGACATACTTTACGAACGAATTTTTAGGAGAATAACATGTTATCAATTCAAGATGTTGGTTTTCGATACGGGAATCGTCAAGTACTAAAAAATATTAACATTCAACTTCAAAAAGGGGAGACCGTTGCCATTATTGGCCCGAGTGGGGTTGGAAAAACAACCCTTTTTAACCTCATTGCAGGAATTATCGATGCCCAACAAGGTCAGATTGAGTTGAATGGAACCAAAGAAATTAAAGGTAAGATAAGTTACATGCTTCAAAAAGATATGTTGTATCCGCATTATACTGTCATTGAAAATATTATGTTGCCGCGGATTTTACAGGGTGAAAGCAAGAAACACGCACGTGAGCATGCGTTAGAATTACTCGATATCTTTCAATTTAAAGAATGGGCGAATTATTATCCCCACGCCCTAAGTGGTGGGATGAGACAACGCGTGGCTTTTATGCGAACAGCTGCATTTGACAGACCATGGCTATTGTTAGATGAAGCTTTTAGTGCTCTTGACGCCATTACAAGACGTCAACTTCATCAATGGTTTATGAATTACCGCGAGAAGATGGGCTGGTCTTCATTAATCATTACCCATGATGTAGATGAAGCTTTAATCTTATCGGATCGGGTTTATATTATTAAAGGGCAACCCGGTGAAATTACATTTGAGTTGCCCGTCGACTTTAAAAGCTTTGATGTTGAGAAAATAATTTTTGAACCTGAGTTTATCGAAGCCAAACGTCAGTTACTTAATGAATTAAAAGAAGTATAAAAATAGCAAGGCGCTGAGGTGACCCCCGAAAGTTAGAGTTAAAAATCTAACTTTACGGGGGTCGTTTTTGTGTCACAAAAGTATTCATATGAATTCAAATTAAAGGTTGTCGAAGAGTATCTAAATGGGACATTCGGTTACACCTTACTCGCTAAGAAACACCATATTTCAACGACAAGTTTGATTGAAAAATGGGTTAACCAATTCAAAACCAATGGGAAAGAAGGCCTTAAAACCAAACGACGAAATGCAACCTATCCTTTAAATTTTAAGTTAAATGTTTTAAGATTTAAGCAAGACACGGGTGCGTCCTATATAGACACAGCGAATGCTTTTGGTATAAGTGAGCCATCCATCATAGCCAACTGGCATCGTCAATACGAAAGGTTTGGCACCCAAGGTCTGAATAAACCGCAAGGGAGACCGCCAAAAATGCCTAAATCGAATCCGAATCAAGATAATAATAAAACGATTCACGATAACAATCATGATGAAATGAAGCAAGAGAACGAATTGTTAAAGAAAGAAAATGAGTATTTAAGGATTGAATTAGAATACTTAAAAAAGTTAAAAGCGCTGGGCTTAGAAGACCCACGCGCAAACAACAAACAGACATAGTCTATGACTTAACCCAAATAGGCTTTAAACTCAAAGATGTCTTATATGTGACAGAATTACCAGAGTCAACTTAACACTATCATATCGCGAAGAAAACCAAACCTCATAAAGATAAAGAGCTTGAAGACCTTATCCAAGCTATCTTTGAGGAACATAAAGAGCGATATGGATATCGACGCATTACAATTGAATTAAGAGCCAGAGGCTATAAAGTCAATCATAAACGCGTTCTTCGTATTATGAGACAATTAGGGCTACAGTGTCTAAAGTTTACGAATCGATCTCGTCGATACAATTCTTACAAAGGACCTGGTATAGATCCTTTGTATTGGTCTTGGATAAGTCATCCAAGTACTAGTATAAAGGATTTTTTATGCCATGGAACAGGTTAATATTTTAATGCAACACTAGTGAAAAGATAGTTTCTTTATTAATTATACTGAGAAAGTATTTCTTAATGCACTGATTACGTCGCAGAATCTGAAAAAATATATTTAAAATAAATGCAATCGTTTTCGCTATTTTATAGGGTTTTAACTTACAAATACGAAAAATTGAAAGAGTATATTTAAATTAACTTATTTTTTTAGTAGAATATTTATGTAATTCATGTTATATTTCACTAGTGTTGCATAAAACTGAAAATCACTGTTACTTGTTTATTGTTAATTAAATCACATGTAGTTTTCGTTAAAAATTTCAAAAAAGTCAAATGCTGGCGCAGCGGATGACTTTTTCCAGAATTTTTTTGACTTATTTAGTTGTAGATAAATCGATTTGCGGCTTCTTTCACTTAGTCAGGTTCGAATATTTCCTTAAATAATTCGAACGGTTCATACTGTAACGCTCGTAAATGCCTTAAAACGTGGAAAACTGTTTGTTTTAAGTCTAATTCAAGCTTGATGAGTAAGGTCAGTAAGTAGACAATCAGTGCCAGTATGACTTGATTTTCCACACCGTCTTCTGACTTTGAAAAGTAGTTTTTAATCGTCAAGTGTTGCTTGATATGCTTGAAAAAGAGCTCGATTTGCCATCGTGATTGATACATTTTACTAACCTCTTCAGCTGATACATCCATGCGGTTGGTGATAATTCTTAAATTGGCTTGCTGCTTTCTTTCTATCGTCACAAGTCGAAAGAGACTCGTCAAGTAGACTTGACTGCCCAATTGAAGCAACTGGTCACTGATAATACCCGTTCCTTTAGGAACGTCTAGATGGCCTTGCACATGTACCTTCGTATTCTTCTTAATCCGAGAAACGAAGAAATACCCATCCCAATGCATTTGATCGAATTGAACGAAATCAAGATACCCACGATCAAAAACGTATGTAGCCAATGGCTCATTGATAAAGACCTCTAAGTGCTCATGATCATGTTCAGAAGCAGGAGATACTTCAAATTGTTCAGGGTGCACCCAACGTTCATTCATGAAGCAGACTTTTAAATGTAACTTTATGCCAGCTTTTGTCGGTCTAAAATGCGCCCATGGATAGGAATTCTTGCTAAATGAAAAGGTTGTGGAATCAATCAGATAGAGTTTTTCTTTCGACTTTACCTTCGTCTTTTTATGCACAAGAGAAAGTAAATGATTAAAAACCTCCAGTAATACACTTGGTTCAAGTGCCCGTAGGGCACGAGAAAGCTGAGAGTAACTGATAGAGTCTATCCCCATTACTTTTTTCAAATTCGGATTGACAAGTTGTTGGTCTAGGTGTCGTAAACTTTCGGTTTCATCGTTAATGGCATACAGAAAGAGCTTTATTACTTTCTTAAATGTCAATTTCTTTGCATAACGATCAAATTGTTCGATGGCTTGACGAGAATCTAAGCTTAATTGTTCTAATTTAATATACGAAAACCATTTATTTATTGTCATTTTTGTTTTATACTTATCCATGCATAGATCCTTTGTATTGGTCTTGGATAAGTCATCCAAGTACTAGTATAAAGGATTTTTTTAGGCTCATTGTCAAATAGGGTTGATGACTCATTTTAATGGTTCATGAATTTTTGATGTTGGTGGACCGAGGAGCCAGGTGACGCAGTCACCTTGGCTCTTTTTTTATTCCTATGTTTAAGTGTCTCTCTATGCAACGATAGTTTGTGTTGTGTTCTCAT
>NZ_JBGQRB010000013.1:0-51338 GCF_045528645.1 Ruoffia sp. FAM 20857 | reverse complement strand
GCCAAGTGAATTCTCCTTTTAGTAATGTATGGTAACTTTATTATATAGGAATTCACTGGCTTTTGTGTACATACAAAAAAAGGTGTCAGTGAGATTTCTCTCACCAACACCAAAAATTCAAGAACCAATAAAATCCCCTCTTTATTAAGCCTTAACTTAATGAAGAGGGGATGGGTATGCCATTAGTTTAATTCTACGATGTCTCCTGAGTGTAAGTACACAATTCTTTCGCAAATATTAGTCACATAATCTCCGATACGTTCTAAGTTATTTGCAACACCAATATAGTTAATACCTCCGATAATTACTTCAGTATCAAATTCCATTGTTTGTGCAGCAATTCCATAAATTTGTTGTTGTAGAGCATCTAACTCATTATCACGGTCAGCAATCTTACGTGCTGCTCTAACATCACCCTTAACAAATGCTTGAATGACATCAGTAATCATCTCTTGAGCAAGCTCACCCATTTGTTTAACAATATCATCTAGGCGCTCGATTTTTTCTTCGTCAGGATTACGACGAATGACAGTCTTAGCAACAGATGTTGCATGGTCAGCGATACGTTCTACATCTGAATTTGCAGAAAATACTGTAAAGATTTTTCTTAAATCTCCAGTCACTGGTTGTTGTAATGCTATTAGAAGGTATGCATCTCTTTCGATTTCAACACTTAAAGCATTAATTCTTAGGTCATCAGCAATTACTTCGTGCGCTAATTCATTATCATTTTCGTCAAACGCTTTAATCGCTTTATGTAATGACTCATTAGCGAAGTTACTTAACATAATTAATTTATCCAAAAATTTTTCTAATTCTTCTTGAAATGCTTCTCTCACTGTTTTTCCTCCTAGAAAATATACGTATTAGTTTAAATAAAATTAACCGAAGCGACCTGAAATATAATCGTCAGTGCGTTGTTCTGACGGGTTAATGAAGATTTTCTCAGTATCATCAAATTCAATGACTTCCCCAGTTAAGAAGAATGCTGTTTTATCAGAAATACGTGCAGCTTGTTGCATATTATGAGTAACAATAACAACCGTATATTTCTCTTTTAATTCAGAAATAAGTTCTTCAATTTTCCCAGTAGAAATTGGGTCAAGTGCAGAAGTTGGCTCATCCATAAGTAATACTTCTGGATCGTTAGCAATCGCACGTGCAATACAAATTCTTTGTTGTTGTCCACCAGAAATTGCTGTTGCATTTTTATCTAATTTATCTTTTACTTCATCCCAAATTGCTGCTGCTCGTAAACTTTCTTCAACAATTTGGTCAAGTTGAGTTTTATCTTTAATCCCGTGAGTTCTAGGTCCATAAGCAATGTTGTCATAAATACTTTTTGGGAATGGGTTTGGATGTTGGAACACCATACCAACTTTTTTGCGTAATAAATTAGCGTCATAGCCTTTTTCGTAGATATTTTGACCATCTAAAGAAATTAATCCATCCACACGAGCATATGATACTAAATCTTGCATACGATTTAATGTTTTGATAAATGTTGATTTACCACAACCTGAAGGTCCGATAAATGCTGTAACTACTTTCTCTTCAATATCCATATTAATATTTTTTAACGCTTGAAAATCACCGTAATAAAAGTCTAAGTCTTTAATTTTAAATTTTGTGTTAGCCATATTTTTTATTTCCCTCCAGAGCCTAGTCGATTACCAATTAAATTTGATAAGCCGTTAATGAATAGAACAATTAATATTAGAATCGATGCAACAGCATATGACTCATCTACGTGAAGTCCTTCTTGAGATAACATATACATGTGAACCGCAAGAGTACGACCTGAATCTCCTAGTGATGATATCATACTTGATGATGATCCTAAAGTATAGATAAATGCTGCTGACTCACCGACAATACGTCCAATTGCTAAGATAACTCCGGAAAGAATACCTGGCATCGCAACTGGCAGAACGACAGTAAAGATTGTTCTTAATCTTCCTGCTCCTAAACCATAACTACCCATACGTAAAGAATCATTGACCGAACGCAATGCTTCTTCAGTAGATGAGATGATGATTGGTAAAATCATAATTGTTACCGTTAAAATACCCGCAAAGTGAGAATATCCCCACTCAAACTGATATACGAATAAAAGCATACCAAACAGTCCGTAAACAATTGATGGAACTGCCGCTAATGTATCAGTTGCTAAACGAATAATTGGTAAGAATTTACTTTTTTGATCAGCGTATTCTACTAAGTAGAACCCAGTAAAGATTCCTACTGGACCTGCAATGAGTAATGATGCACCAATAATAATTAATGTTGAAATAATTGACGGCATCATAGACACATTATCAGTCGTATAATCCCATTCAAACATTGATGCAGATAAATGAGGTATTCCATTATAGAAGATATAACCTACAATGAAAAGTAACATACCTAATGTAAATAAACCTGCTGCCCATACTAATATTTTAAAAAAGCTGATTTTTTTAGTCATTAGTCGTTCCCTCCTCTGTTTTTAACGAACATGAAAGTAGTATTTAGGAGGATAATAAAGATAAATAATACAACCGCTGTAGCAATTAACGCTTCTCTATGGCGACCACTTGCATAACCCATCTCCAGAACAATATTCGTCGTTAACGTACGAACACCTTGGTTTAAATCGTTAGGGATTGCTGGTTGGTTACCAGTTACAAGAATAACAGCCATTGTCTCACCAATCGCACGACCAATACCTAAGATAATCGCAGATAAGATACCTGATTTTGCAGCAGGTAAAATAACGCGCATAATTGAACGGTCATGATCAGCACCTAAACCAACACTCGCTGAGTAGTATTCTTTAGGAACAGCACGTAAAGATGCCTCAGACAAACCAATAATAGTAGGTAAAATCATAATACCTAACAATGTAGAAGCCGTTACAATATTCATCCCTGTTCCACCCATTAAATCACGGAAGAATGGCACAAATAATCTTAATGCAAAATAACCGTATACAATAGATGGAATTGATGCCATTAAGTTAATTGCAGGCTTTGCAAATTTATATAACCAGTCAGGACAGTAGAATGCCATAAAGATAGAAGAAAGAACACCGATTGGAACCCCAATAATAATTGCTCCTGCTGTAACAACAAGTGACCCAACAATCATTGGTAAGATACCAAATGAAGGTTTGGAAGCAGTTGGACGCCATACCTCGTTAAAAATAAAGTTACCAATTCCTTCTTCAAGTATAAAAGGTACTCCACCTTCAAAAATGAAGTAGAATATTAAAATAATCGAAAGAATCGATAATGACGCACACACTATGAAAACATATTTCATAAATGTTTCAGTAAAATTAGACTGCATACAGAATCTCCTTTAAAAAAATAAATTACATTACAATTAAGTACCGTAATAGAATACTTGCGTCTTCATTTTACAACTCAATTGTAAATTTTGTGTAAATTTTATGTAAATATTTATAAAGCGGTTTATTATAGTCATTGTAAAGACGGGAACTCGGGAAAAATTGCAACAATAAAAAAACACTTTATATCATCAAGTATTGTTACAACCGAATTACACAAATGAATCTATATATATTTTTCTGCATATAATTTCTATGATTAAAAATATATAGATTGCATAGGTGAGACTCATACTTTTTCGCTTTATTAAATGCTTTTTTAATATAACTTTTAGCTTGACTCAATGGGAAATAAATTATTCTAAAGGGAGTTTGATATGGAATGTGGTACCAATTCCCACCTCACTTTCAACATGAATGGTTCCGTTCATGTTCATAATTAAGTTACGTACAATTGATAAACCAAGCCCGGTTCCACCTGAATTTCGACTTCGCCCTTTATCTACTCGATAGAAGCGTTCAAAAATTCGTTCTTGGTCTGCTTTTGGAATTCCAATTCCTTTATCTGAAACAGAAAAATGTACAGAATTATTAACTTGTTCAATATTAATTTTTACCTCACTATCGACATCTGAATAATTAATGGCATTATCAATCAGATTTGTAAAAATTTGTTCAATACGATGTTGATCTGCCTTCATCATCACAGGTCTCTCAGCATCAACTGAAATACTAATATGTTTCCTATCAGCCTGTTTGTAGAAGAACTGAATTAGATTATTCACGGTCTCTACAACTTCAAACGACTTAACAACCATAGGTTCACTTTTCTTCTCAACACGAGACAATTCTAAAATATCACTAATAATCGTCTCTAACCGATTACTTTCATTTGCAATGATTGTAATAAATTTCTCCGCTAACTCTGGTTGCTTTAAAGCACCATCTAAAAGTGTCTCAGCAAAACCTTTGATTGCTGTCACTGGTGTTCTTAACTCATGTGAAGCATTCGCAACAAACTCTGTTCGAACTGTTTCTAAGCGTCTTACTTGTGTAATGTCATACAATAAGACAAGAATCGATTCAATCTCATCAGGTGATTTCCCGTAAGGAATAATATTCACATCTATAAATTTAGACGTCGGAATATATAGTTCGATGTGATTGCTTAATGGCTGATGCGTCTTAAGTGCTTCATTAATCATATCTACCAGTACATAACTCTTAATTACTGCCTGGAAAGATCTTTGCGTTGTATGTATATCTATATTTAATAATTGCATCGCTTCAGAATTAATTAATTCGATTTTTCTAGAATTACTTATTAAAACTACACCCAAGTTTAAATGTCCCATTAATAAGGATAGTCGTTGCTCACTAGCATTTAAATCACCACGTTTGGTTTTTAACTCTTGTTTTAATGTCGAAATATTTGTACCTAAATTATCGATAACGGGTAAATTACCTCGTATATATTCAAATTGGTACTGATCATCTTCTACATGTTCAACCGCTAAATTGATGGCTTCGATTGGTTTTGTAACAAAGTTGATTATATGTCTATACACCAAGTATATTAGAAGTAAGATTAGGAAAATAATGACTGCCATCCACAAATAAAAGTCATCTAACTGATCTTGAAACAACGACTTGTTATAGTACTTTACTAACTGATACGTCCCATCATTTGCTTCGATTGGCGTGTAAACAACATAACCATTTAGATATACCTTGCTCGACACTTTATCTTTTGGAAAGTCTTTTAACTGTTGTCGAACCGTTTGTAGTCGGGTTCTTTCAGCAAAATCATTCCAAATAACTTCGCCATCTTTCAGTACAATTGATTCTGCGCTATCTGTACGCTTGAATGGTTCAATTTTTAACTCGACTTCTGAAAAGTTCTCAGCATTCACTCCTAAATCTTCTAGAAATTCTGCTTGAATCTCAGCTCGTGTCTCCAAAGGCTGTAATATTGAACGATGAATAAGTTGTCTCACAAAATACCCAGAGATACTGATTCCAATTACTACGCACACAATTAAAATAATTCGGGAATTGCGTTTATGTAATCTCTGGTTAAAAATCATTCTTTTGGCACCACGAATTTATACCCAAATCCTCGCACGGTTTTGATATATTCAGGATTTTTCGTATCCTTTTCGATTTTTTCTCGTAAATGACTAATATGAACATCGACAATTCGTGTCTCACCCGCATAATCAAAGCGCCAAATACTATTTAATAATTGTTCACGACTTAAGATACGACCTTTACGAACAGCCATATAAACTAATAACTCAAATTCTTTAGGTGTCACTTCAATTTTATCGCCGTGAACGACAACTTCATATCGATCAGCGTAAATTTCAATATCACCTAATTTAATCACTGAATCTGATTCATCTTGTAATAAGTAACGATCTTCTTCGTAGTCATTATAATTATCTTCTAATTCACGTAACTCAGCATCAACTGCTTCTTGATGAGCTTGTTCACTGTCTTTTTCTGACATATGTTTTGCTTCAGTTCTTCTCAAGATTGCTTTTATTCTTGCCGTTACTTCTCTAGGACTAAATGGCTTAGTCATATAATCATCTGCACCAAGCTCTAAGCCGATTACCTTATCGTACTCGTCATCTTTAGCAGTTAACATCAGAATCGGTGTATCTATATCCTCTTGTCTTACCCGACGGCAAATATCCATACCATCCATTCCTGGTAACATCACATCTAATATAATAAAGTCGTATTCATTCGTCTTTATCATCTTATATCCACTTTCACCATTATTGGCGGTGTCAACGGTATATCCGGCTTCTTTTAAGTTGTATTCTAATAATGTTAAGATTGCAATCTCATCATCAACAACTAGAATATGTTTCATAATTATCCTCCAGTTCATACCTATATACTATAATAATGCTCGTGTCTCCTATCTTATCAAAGTATCAAACCATTTTGTACAGGAAACTCTACATCATTTTTTATTATAACATTCTTTTAATATTCATTCTGTGTATATATTGTACCTTATCCATTAAAAAAAACTCAAAGGTTACGTAAGCTCTTGCTTTAATAATCTTTGAGTTTTCATATGACTATTTAAAATTTTAAAAATCGTTTAATCGACCGCCTTGCTCCGATAACACCTAATAAAATTCCTATAATGACTAAACCACCCGCAACATAATAAATAAATGGTGTGGTTGGTGTAAAGGCAATGACTTCTACTCCTGTAATCTCAACGGTGGCACTTTGCATCCCTTCATAAGCTCCGTAAAGTAAGACACTGGCAAAGATCGAACTAATTAAACCTATAAAGGCTCCTTCATAAGCAAATGGTGCGCGGATATAGCTATTTTGTGCCCCAACTAAGCGCATAATTTCAATTTCAGTTTGCCGTGCGTAGATGGTTAACTTGATTGTATTCGATATTAGCGCTACTGCAATTACAACGAGAACGGCTGCAATTAATGCAAACACAACTCTGACAATTTCAAGGGTGCTCAATAAGTTTTGCGTATCAATTTCACCATAAGTGACATCCACAGCGTAAGGTAATTCACTAATTTGCTCTGTGACAGCGTCTAAATATTCTGTATCTTCAACAGATACAACAAACACATTAAATAATGGGTTCGCATCATCACTAAATAGAGCAAACTCTTCCCCGACCCGGTCGATTAAGTCCTCTAGTTCTTCTTCTCTTGTTCGATACGTTATATCAGACACATACTCTATCTCTTCGATGGCTTGGTGTAAGTCCGCTTCATCTTGTTCATCTGCAGCTAGGTCGATGTGAGCTCGAATTTGAACGCCTTCTTCGATATCTTGAGTTATATTATCAACGTTACTCAAGAGCATAATTAATCCACCCACCATTAAGAGTGTGACTGTCATTGTTAAGATAGAGGCAGCAGTCATCCAACCATTACGAAATAAATTACGGAAACCATTACGGAGTTGTCTGAAGAAATTTCTAATGCTTTTCATTATATTCCCCCTCATACTCATCACGAACGAGATTGCCTTTTTCTAAACGAATTAAGCGGTGCTTAAATTCATTAACCAAATGGTCATTATGTGTTCCCATGAGAACAGTGGTTCCATTCTGGTTAATGCGTTCGAGTAATCTAAATATCTCAATTGCATTCTCAGGGTCCAAGTTTCCGGTTGGCTCATCGGCAACGAGAATACGTGGGTGATTAACAATCGCACGTGCAATCGATACTCGCTGTTGCTCCCCACCTGATAACTCTTTTGGATATTGGTTTACTTTTGTTCTTAACCCAACGAGTTCCATAACTTCTTTAACTCGCTTTTTAATTTCTTTACGACTTTTCCCTGTTACTTCCATCGCATAGGCGACATTTTCATACGCCGTTAGGGATGGAAGGAGTTTAAAGTCTTGGAAGATGACCCCGACTTGTCTTCTTAACATAGGGACATCTTTTGGTTTTAATCTATTTAAGTGATATTTTCCTACGACGACTTTTCCTTGCGTTTGTATTTCTTCACGGTAAAGAATTTTCATTAATGTCGATTTACCGGACCCACTCGGTCCAACGAGGTAGGCAAACTCGCCTTGTTCGATTCGTAGATTAATGTCGTTCAATGCAACAACACCATTCTCATATCGTTTCGATACGTTTGTTAATTGAATCATGTCCTTATCCTCACTTTCAAAATATTCTGTCCCATTGTATATGAAATATGTATCACAGTGATAACAAACTGCTAACTATTAGATTATTCAATGGACCATTTTAGATAGGCATCAATAAAATCATCTAAATCCCCGTCCATGACTTTATCGGTATTTCCAACTTCATAATTTGTACGGTGGTCTTTAACCATTGAGTAGGGATGGAAGACGTATGATCTAATTTGTGAGCCCCAGCCAATCTCTTTTTGATCCCCTTTAATTTCAGCTAGTTCTTTTGCTTTTTGTTCAACTTCAAGTTGGTGCAGTTTCGACTTTAATAGTTTCATCGCTTGTTCACGGTTTTGAAGTTGTGATCTTTGAGCCTGACTTTGAGTCACCACTCCAGTTGGAATATGAGTAATACGTACAGCAGAATCCGTCTTGTTAACATGTTGTCCACCGGCACCACTTGCACGATATGTATCAATTCGAATATCATCTGGATTGATATTTATTTCAACTGATTGGTCAATCAAAGGCATTACCTCTATAGAAGCAAAAGAAGTATGACGACGTGCATTTGAATCAAAAGGCGAGATACGAACTAAACGGTGGACTCCTTTTTCTGATTTAAGTAAGCCATAAGCATTATGTCCTTTAATCTCTAAGACGACACTTTTTATACCCGCTTCGTCTCCAACTTGATAATCTAAGACTTCAACGCTGAAACCTTTATGATCTGCATATCTTTGGTACATACGAAGGAGCATACTTCCCCAATCCTGGGACTCAGTTCCTCCAGCACCGGGATGAATTTCAAGAATAGCGTCATTTTTATCATATTCACCAGAGAGTAGTAGCATTATTTCATAACTATCTATGGCTTTAGAAAGAGCTTCAGTTAATTCCTCAGCTTCTTGATACATCTCTTCATCTTTCGTTTCATTATATAATTCAAGTGCCATCGTCAACTCTTCAACTTGGTCTTCAAGTGAGCTAATGGTTTGGTATGTTTCTTTACTACTGTTTAACTCTTGGATGACTTCTTGAGCTACCTCATTATCATCCCAAAAATCTGGTTGACTCATTTGATATTCATAATCTGCAATATCCGCTTCTAATGCGTCTAAGTCAAAGAGACCCCCTAAAGCTATCCATCTTTTCTTGAGCAATTTCGACAAATTGTGTCATTTCATAAAGTTCCATCGTTCTATTCACTCCATCTAATTAAATTCCTTTGTAGTATAGCACCATAATAATCTTTCGTAAAAGAAAAACCGGCAGTGATAATTCCCCTGCCGGCTAACTTATTCAAAAATTAGTTTGTTCCACCTGGTTTATTCACTTGCTCACGTTCAACATTTTGTCTTACTTGAGCTTTCATAATAAAGCGAGTGACATCATATTCAATCGCGGCAACCATTTCTTCAAAGCGGTCAAATCCTTCTGTTTGGTATTCAGTTAATGGATTCGTTTGGGCATATGCTCTTAGTCCTACACCTTGACGTAAATGATCCATCATATCAATATGATCTGTCCATTTAGAGTCAACAACACGTAAGATAATTACTTTCTCAAACTCAGCAATTTGTTCTGGTCCATTAAGTTGAGAGATTTTTTCACTATATACTTCTTCAGCTTTTTCATATAAGAAGTTTACTAATTCCTTTTTATTTTTACCTTGTAAGTCTGATAACTCTAAAGTTTCTGGATTTACAATCGCTGAATGTGCGAAGTCTAGTAAAGATTCTAATTTCCAATCTTTTTTCTCACCTTCGGTTGCATAAGCAACTTGGCGTTCTATGGTACGTTTGATCATTGCTTTGACATAATCTGTTAATGGTTCACCTGCATCAATCACTTCGTGACGTTGTCCATAGATAACTTCACGTTGTTCACGCATAACTTCGTCATATTCAAGAACATTTTTACGTGTATCATAGTTATTACCTTCTACACGTTTTTGAGCTGATTCAACTTGACGAGTTAACATGCGGCTTTGAATTGCTACATCGTTCTCATCTTCGTCTTCGTTTAATTTCTCCCAGAGTCCTTTAATACGGTCTGAACCGAAACGACGCATTAAATCATCTTCTAATGATAAGTAGAATTGTGATGCACCTGGGTCACCTTGACGACCCGAACGACCACGTAATTGATCATCGATACGACGTGACTCATGACGTTCTGTACCGATTACACATAAACCACCTAACTCCTTCACTCCGCTACCTAGTTTAATATCGGTACCACGACCAGCCATGTTGGTTGCAATTGTAACTGCACCGCGTTGACCAGCTTGCATAATAATTTCTGCTTCTTTGAAGTGGTTTTTCGCATTTAATACTTCATGCGGTACACCTTTTCTAGTTAAAAGTTGTGATAAATATTCTGATGTTTCTACCGCAACCGTACCAACTAGAATTGGTTGGCCTTTTTCGTGACGGCGAATAATTTCATCCGCTACTGCGTTAAATTTCGAGCGTAGGTTCGGGAATAATAGATCCGCTGCGTCATCACGAATCACTGGACGGTTTGTTGGGATTTGAATAACATTCATCGCATAAATTTCACGGAACTCATCTTCTTCCGTCTTAGCTGTACCAGTCATCCCAGCTAATTTGTTGTACATACGGAAGTAGTTTTGGAACGTTACTGTCGCCATAGTCTTAGACTCATCTTCAATGTCTACGCCTTCTTTCGCTTCAATCGCTTGGTGTAGTCCATCTGAGTAACGACGTCCTTCCATGATACGTCCGGTAAAGCCGTCAACGATTTTTACTTTTCCTTCGTCAACTACATAGTCAATATCGACTAACATAATGTAGTTGGCACGTAAGGCTTGGTCAATATGGTGAACAAGTGCAGTATTATCTACGTTATATAAGTTTTCTAAACGGAATACTTTCTCTGCTTTATCCACTCCGCCGTCTGTTAAGTTGATTGATTTTGATGTTAGATCAATTGTATAATCTTCATCTTCTTTTAACCCTTTAACAAAGTAATCGGCACGCGTATATAAAGCTGTTGATTTACCAGCTTGCCCAGAGATAATTAAAGGAGTTCTTGCCTCATCAATTAAGATTGAGTCAACCTCATCGACAATCGCGTAATAAAGTGGTCTTTGAACCATTTGGTGTTTGTAAACAACCATATTATCACGTAAGTAGTCAAAGCCTAGTTCGTTATTTGTACTATAAGTAATATCTGAGTTATAAGCCTCACGTTTTTCGCTTGGGTTCATTGAGTTTAAGTTCAAGCCAACTGTTAGGCCTAAGAAGCGGTACACTTCTCCCATTTCTTTCGAGTCACGAGTTGCTAAGTAATCGTTCACTGTTACAACGTGAACACCTTTACCAGCTAACGCGTTTAAGTAAACTGGCATTGTTTCTGTTAACGTCTTACCTTCACCAGTCTTCATCTCAGCAATATTACCTTCATGGAGAATAATTCCACCTTGGATTTGAACTTTATATGGGAATAATCCAAGTACACGACGAGCTGCTTCTCTTACAACAGCGAATGCTTCAGGTAAAATGTCCTCTAATGTCTCTTTATTAGCGAGACGGTTTTTAAATTCAGTAGTCATGTTACGGAGTTGTTCATCAGTCATTTCACGGTAAGTAGGCTCCATAGCCATAACTTCGTCAGCGATTTTACTTGTTCTGCGTAATTCGCCTTTATCATTTTCAATTAAATTTTTAAGAAAATTAGCCATCAATACTGCTCCTTTTATTCATTATCTATGTCATGTAAGACCTTGATTCAGTCTGAACCGGCCAATAGTTAAACACACTTCCCTATTCTAACATGAATATCGAAAAATGAAAATATCAAATAGCATTCATAAGCACTCTTATCAAGAATTTCAGGGGTTTTTCTCATTGTCTTTAAAGTAATTTTTAATTCTTTGTAATTTCTTAAAATATATCAACAAAAAAGGCAAAGGACACATTGTCCCTTGCCTTTTAATATCTTTATAATGCTGTCATTAGAGTGATGAGGTTTCTAGTAAGCCGTAACGACCATCTTTACGACGGTAAACAATTGAAATTTCCATTGTTTCAGCATCTGTATAAATAAAGAAGTCATGACCTAGCATGTTCATTTGTAGAACTGCTTCTTCGCTGTCCATTGGTTTTAAATCTACTCGTTTAGAACGAACGATTTCTAATTCTGGGTCTTCAGAAACTGGCTCCGCTGGAGCAGATGTATCTGGGTATAAGCCTTCGAAACCACGTTCTCTTGACTTACGGTTAATTTTTGTTTTGTATTTTCTTACTTGTCGTTCTAATTTATCCACGACAAAGTCAATACTTTTATATAAATCTTCACTTGTCTCTTCTGCACGAAGAACTAAGAATGGTAATGGAATTGTTACTTCAGCTTTTGCAGTTTTATCAGAATATACTTTTAAATTTACATAAGCAGTTGCGTCCGGAACGTCTGTAAAGAAACGTTCTAATTTTTGAACTTTTTTCTCTGCATAATCGCGAATTGCTTGTGTAACCTCGATATTTTCTCCACGTACATTATAGTTAAACATACTAATCCCTCTTTTCCAATATTTTCTAATACTATGAATTAATTAAACTCAAAGTTAATATGGAATAAATGCAAGTCTCTATTATTCACTCAACTTTACCTCTCACTTAACATTTGATTCTAAAGAATAAATAGTGATTAGGAAAAAAAGTAGTTATCTACCACTTTTATTTATTATATCATAGATCCAGTATATTGAAAACGTAAACACTCTCTAGATTTCGTATTAATTACGAAACTGTTGTCTTAAAGTATCACCGGTCGAAATCCCAAGAAATTCATCATTTTCTTGAATGATATAATCCCCAGTGAACTCCACGTGAAACTGCTCCGTATTTTCTTTGCGAATGGCGATAATATTCGTACCGTATTTTTCACGGAAATTCATTTGGCTTATTTTCTTACCAATCCACTTGTCTTTTACTGGGAAAATACTGATATTGTTACGGTTATCAAGTCCAATTAATTCATGGACCGTTGGGTTACTTAATTCACGTGCAATTCGAACACCCATCTCTACTTCTGGTAATATGACACCGTCCGCACCAACTTTTAGTAAGACGTCTCGGTAATCCGCATTTTTAGATTTGACGATAATTTTTTCGATGCCTAATTTTTGTAGATGGAGAATAGCTAGGATAGTATCTTCTAATCTTTGTGATGTTGCAACAACTGCGATATCACAGTCACCAACACCGGCATCTTTCAGTTGATCAATCTTTGTAAAATCACCTTGAAGGCATTGAGCTACTTCATCAATAATCTCTTCAACATGATCCATATTTTTGTCCATCCCAATAACATCAATATTTTCTTTAGTTAAAGTACGCGCTAGTGATGTTCCAAATAAACCTAAGCCTAACACGGCAATTGTTTTTCTTCTCATAATTTCTCCTTTTATCCTACCATAATATTCATTTCTGGATAATGCACTTTAGATTCTTTCTTTGGTCCGCCTAATGACCAAAAGAAAGTCATTAATCCGACACGTCCAACAAACATTAATAACATCATGACAAATTTGCCTATAACTGTTAAATCTGGTGTCAAACCAAGTGACAAACCAACCGTTCCAAAACACGACATGACTTCCATTAAGATATACTCCATTCCAAAACCATGCGGAATCTCTTCGGTTATAAAGAGAATCATTGAACTCGATATTAGCATAATGATACCCACGAAGATAATGAAGAACGCGCGTTTAACGTTGTCATAAGAGATATGTCTCGAGAAGACATTAATTTCTTCCCCTTTAAACATTCGGTACATAAACATAACAACCAGCCCGATTGTTGACACTTTCACTCCCCCAGCGGTTGAGCCAGAAGATCCACCGATAAACATTAATATGAAGGTCATAAATAAACCTGCATGAGAAACGTCCATGTAATCAACATTCGCGTACCCTGCTGTTCTTGGGGTGACCGCCATGAAGATAATATTGGCTAATTGATCGCCAAGAGAAAGGTGATTGAATGTCCCATAGCGCCATTCTGATAAACCAATAAATATTATACTGATTGTCAGAATAATCCCCGTCAAAATTAGGGTGAATTTAGAATAACGAGTCAGTTTTTTATTCTTCGGAAAAGAGATAATATCCATCCAAACAATAAAACCTAAACCACCCGAAAATATTAAACTCGCGATTATTAAAAGGATATAAGAGTTATCTTGAAAGCCGATTAAACTATCTCCAAATAAATCAAATCCTGCATTATTAAAGGCTGAAATACTATGAAAGATTGAATAAAAAAAGCCGGTACTTAACCCGAGTCTTGGGATTAAAACAAAACTTAACGCTAAAGCCCCCAGTGCTTGAATAGTTAAAGACACTTTCACGATACTTTTTACGATATCTTGCATCCCATAACTTGAAGATAAATTCAGTGTTTCTAGAACTAGATTTCGTTGTTTAAGATTAACTTTTGCACCGAGTATAGTGAAAAAAAGCATCCAAATCGTTAAGAATCCAAGCCCTCCAATTTGAATTAAGGTAATAATAATGGTTTGGCCAAAGGGACTCCAATGTTCTGCTGTATTCAAAGTGACTTGACCGGTCACACAAATAGCAGATGTAGCTGTAAATATCGCATCAACGCCATTCGTCCAATTACCTGCTTGTGAAGACACTGGTAACATGAGCAAAAACCCACCAATTAGGATAAGTGACAAATATATACAGACTACAATTTGCGGAATAGTTAATTTATCTATGATTCGATTTTTCATTTTTTCTTACAACTCACTCCTTTCTGCTTTGACTCATACTTTTGATCATCCAAAGAATGTAGTCAATGATGTAGGCTACAAGGACTGAAACCGGGTGAATCCATTCTTGCATTTGAATCGCTAAGTAGATTGTTCCAATGACAAGCGCAAATGATAGGACAGTATAAAGAATGTATAGTCCCATATTGAATGATTTTTTATCAGATACATATTTTAAATACTTATACATGAATGTTCTTCGTATGAAAATAAAGAACCAACCATATAACCAACCTAGGCCATATGACCATTCAAATATGCATAATATTGCCGTGATTATTATAATAAAAACAGCAAGCGTCCGCCTATTCAATCTGTATTCACCATTTTCTTTTTATAATGAGCCTATACTAGCATACCCTTATTTAAAACACAATTAAAAGCCTTGTTATTACTCGCTCAATTGGTCTCTAGCAACACTAACGCTTATTAACCGGATTATTCTATCACGTTCTTCATAAAATTGATACAAGATTTTTTTAGCATGAATAAGCGTGGCTCCAGTCGTATAAATATCATCAAAAATTAACCAGTTTTCTTTTGACAAGTCTAGTGCCTCTTCTTTAATTTTAAAGGTGTTATTTAGATTTAATCTTTCTTTTTTTGATTTTTTTGCTTGCTTTACGCCGTCACCGATATAGTCAAAAGGAACTTGATAGGGTATGTCTGCTACATCTAGTAAATAAGCAGTAGGGTGGAATTGTCGGATTTTTAAACTTGTCGGGGAACTTGGTAATACTACCCATTGGTACTCCTTGTATTTTTCATAAACCTCTTTTAAATATGGGGATAGAATGGCAGCCATACGAACGTCACCATGGTATTTGTAATTTACAATCCACTCTTGCATCGCTTCATTATAGTCAAATAAGGCTTGGTGACTGATTAGTTGACTCGGTGTATTTTTATGCCAATTCGCACAATCGAAACAATACGCCTGCTGAGATATGACTATAGGTTTTAAAAAAACATTTTTAGAGCTAACCTCTAAAGGCCGCCCACAACCTTTGCAGTCATCAGTATGCGGGATTAGTAAATTAAATTTACTTTGACATGTTTGACAAAGAATTGGAAACGCTAATGGTTTAAAAGTAAATAATTGCTTAATAGATAAGTAATGATTGAGGTGTTCACTACAAATTACGCAGATATCACTTTGAGCTATAGTCATCGATTAATCCCCTTTCATTGGCCAATTGATTCATTTCCTTAATTTGCTTACGTGCTTCTAGCATTGCAAGATTCTTACCTCCATGGGCATAAATTAATTCTCCGGTGGGAAAATTAGGTTTACGACCGACACGCCCGCTCATTTGAACTAAAGCTGATGTTGAATATAGTTGACTCTCTGATCCCACAATACATACATGACAATTGGTGAAAGTAACTCCTCTTTCAAGGATGGTCGTTGATATCAGCGCGTCATAATTACCATCACGCAATGCTTGCACTTTCTCTTTTCTCTGGGTATCTTTTGCATGAACTACCGCAATCTTCAATTCTGGCCAAGCTTTACTCAACCATGCAAACAGATTCTCCGCCAAGCGAATATTTGGCATAAAGACTAATTTCACTCCCTCTAGATTTAGAAACCAATTGAGCAATGAGTACAGTCGTCTTTTTCTGCGTTTTTCAATTTGTTGGCGCCAATCACCTATCCAAAAAAATTGCGGCTCGGGAAGCGGATTCCGGTGATACCTTGCGGGAAGAATGGTGGATGTCATATTTTTATTAGCAACTTCTTGCGTTAAATGTTGATCAGGCGTTGCAGTTAAATAAACCAACTTCCCATTGAGCTTTCTCACTGCTCTTTGCGTCGCAAAATGTAAACTGACATCATTGACGTAGGGAAAAGCATCGACTTCATCAACAATTAATAAATCAAAAGCGTCTTGAAATCTTAATAACTGGTGAGTCGTAGACACTACTATCGGAGAATAACGATACCCTTCCTCACTTCCACCATAAAGGAGAGTGACATCAACACTTTCAAAAGCTGCTTGAAGTCGGGGTTTCAATTCCATACAAACATCGATACGAGGCGACGCTACACAGACTCGACCGTTGCGTCGTATAATGTGATCAATCACTGGAAAAATCATCTCTGTCTTGCCTGCTCCTGTCACCGCATGCACCATATGGGTCCGGTCACTGTCCTCTAGACTTTCAATTAAATCTTTTGAAGCGCGTGCTTGTTCAGGTGATAAAGTTCCCTGCCAAGTGAGTTTACTCTGTGTTGGTGTTGTTAGATAACTTTGTTGGTCTTGTAAGTAATAAAGCGAATCGCCTTGAAGAACTCGCCCCATCTGTAGACAATTTAAACAGTACACGCGCTCATCTGTTAAATTGAAGACGGCTTGAGTGGGTAAGGCGGTGAATAATTTAGATTGTTGATTACGACAACGCCGACAGCAATAACCATCTTGAGTTATTTCAATTGCTGGTTGTTGCTCCATTTGGTCTAATACTTCATTGAGTTGTGGTGTTTCATCTAAGTCACTTAATTGCAGTTCTACTTCTGCACTAGTCAAAAGTCGTCCCCGCAGATTTTTTAGGTAATCTTCTTGTTGGATTGGAATCACTATTTCTTCCAGCCTTTCGTATTTTTTGAACGCTTACCGTTCTATATATAAATACGTATTTTTAAGGTGTTTCCATTATTAAGTTTTTATAAAAATTTGCTTTTGATGACACTAAAGACGATCCGCATTCCCATTTGACTTGAGTTGAAGTAATTAAAGACAAACCACAATCTCATTTGGCCTAAGACGCCGTACTGTGATTCCAGACAACAAAAAAACCGTTCCTCAGTTTTCACTGAAAAACGGTCATTGCTTATGATAGGCGAATACTATTAAGTTTTTCTTGAACCAGTTGTGGGCGAAGGGCTCCTTTGATAACTATTTCTCCATTCATCACTAAGGCAGGAATATAATTGATGTCAAAAGATCTTCGCGGTTAAAATCGCAGTTCTTCACTGTGCAGGTTCAAAGGAAATGACCGTTGTTTTACTGTCGCTTCTGGAAATTTCTTTAAAATCTCTTGCAAACGTCTGGATTGGATATAACAATACGAGCAGACAGAATTGTGAAAAATTCGATTTCCATAGTCGCGTCCTCTAAAAACCAAACATGTCGTCTTGTTTATTCCAAACTTCCTTGTAAGTTTCTGAGATTGAAATCGTATCATCCAGTAAAGTTTGTAATCTCAATTCGATTTCATCATTGACTTTGCCATCCGTATTAAAGTCCGTGTCAATAGCATAAACATATTTTGGAATAATAACTCCATGCATATAATGGATAATTGGTTTAATTTGGGTTTCTGGAACTAAGTAATGGCGTAGTGATCCTCCAGTAATAATTAGTCCGATCACTTTTCGGTCAAAGGCTCGAACGGGTAATAAATCAAACAGATTTTTTAAAGCAGCTGGAATCGATGCTTGGAAGATTGGTGCGCCAAACATAATGACATCACTTTCCATAATTGCTGACGCTACTTCTAATGTATCACCCGAATAATCTAAATAATTGCGTCCATCACTGAATTGAATTTTCTTATCTTGAATATTTAAATAGCGAATATCATGTTCAGTTTCGTAGGACTCTTTCATCAAATTATAAAAAGTCGTCGTTATTTTCTTAGTTTTAGTTCCACCGGTTGAAGCGGATAATATTAAAATTTTCAATCGATTACTCCTAGCTATTTCTTAGTATGTTTTTTAACTTCTGGAATGACTTTTGTTGCTAATAAATCAATCGTACGTTTGATGTCATCGGTTGAAACACCACCTAAATCGATTTGCCCAACATAGCGATCCATTCCAAAGACTTCGTGTTGATATAGTAACTTTTCAATAACTAAACTTGGATCTCCAACATTAATGATGCTTCTTGAATCTAGTCCTTGAGCAAACTGCTGTTTAGGGAATGACTGTCCATTCGAGTGAACCATTCCTGAGTTTACATGTGGGTAATACTCTTGGAATGCTTTTTGAGCGTCTTCACGAACATATAAATAACTCGCTGTTGCGACTGGCAAAGTGTTTACGTCATAACCTTCGTGAACCGCAGTTTCACGGTAAGCATCCGTTAAGTGTCTAAAGGCTTCAGCAGGGCCACCTAAGTAAGCTAAGTAAAGCGGAATACCTGCAATCGCTGCGTTTCTAGCAGAATTTAAAGAACCACCAACCGCACGCCAAATTGGCAAGCTACCTGATTCATTATCCGGTCTTGGAAGAACTTGCGCATCATTTAGAGGTGCACGGAATTCCCCTTCCCATGTGACACGTTTGTTTCGGTTAATTTTAAGTAATAAATCTAGCTTTTCTTCAAATAAAGCTTCATAGTCATCTAATTTGTAACCTAATAAATCAAAGATTCCGACACGAGAAGCACGCCCTGCGACTATTTCGAATCTTCCGTCTGAAATTAAGTCAATGGTTGCCGCATCTTCATAAACGCGGACTGGATCAGATGTACTGATAATGGTTGCACCAGAAGTTAGTTTGATATCTTTGGTTGCTTGAGCGATCGCAGATAGAATAATCATGTGTGCTTGTGACACAAAATGTTCTTGATGTGATTCCCCTACTTGGAACACATCCATTCCTGCTTGTTCAGCAAGTAAAGCCATCTCAATGATTTGGTCAATACGCTCTTTCTCAGACATTCTAACACCTGTATGTGGATTGGTTACAATATCTCCTAATGTGTAAAGACCAAATTCAATTCCGTTTGATGTATCAATTTGTGGTAATGTATTTTTTTGAGATTTCATAGTGATTTCCTTTCTATGACTTCGTATATTTTTTTACAGTGGGCATAACTTTATCAGCTAATAAGTAGAGTGTCTTTTTCACTTCGTCAAACTCCATCCCGGCAAAGTCAATTTCAGCACTAAATCGCTGTTGTTTAAACGCTTCGTGTTGGTACAAAATCTTCTCAATGATGAGTGATGGTTCTCCAATAGTTACAACGCTTTTAATACTTTGTCCTTGAGCTAATGCACGTTTGGGGAAAGACTCTCCATTCGTTAATTTAAAACCTTCATTGATATGCGGATAAACTTGACGGTAGGCTTCTTTCGTACTTTCACGAATAAAGACCCAACCACCCGTCCCGACAGGAATATTATCAATATCATGCTCTGCTTCTTTGGCAGCGCTTCTAAAATTATTAATGCGGTTTGCGTAGGTCATGACCGCTCCTGCTAATGTCGCTTGAAACACAGGCACGCCTAATTCACCTGCACGAATTGCTGAAGTCATTGTATTCCCTAAGCCTCGCCAAATAGGTAGATGATTCTTTAAAGGACGCGGCAATATTAATGCATCATTTAAAGGTGCTCTAAACTCACCTTCCCAAGTGACTCTTTCACCTTTATTTAGTTTCAATAATAACTCAAATTTTTCTTCAAATAATTCTTTATAAGCAACACTATTATAACCTAATAACTCAAAGGAACCAAACCTTGATGCACGTCCTACAATTAATTCCATTCGGCCATTCGATATTAAATCTAAGGTCGCTGCATCTTCATAAACTCGAACTGGGTCTAATACGCCAATCGTTGTAACTGCCGATGACAATCGGATATTTTTCGTCGCTTTTGAAATTGCTGTCAGAATAAGTAAGTGTGATTGTGATACGAAATATTCCTGATGAGACTCGCCTAATTGGAAAATATCGAAACCAGCATCTTCAGCAAGCTTTGCTAATTCAATAATTTCTTGAATCCGTTCCTTGGCTGAAATACGCTTTTTAGTATGTGGATTTGGTAAATGATCTCCTAATGAGTAAAGTCCAAATTCTATTCCATTCGATGTATCAATCTTAGGATTAGGACTGTGAATCAAACTCGATTTAGACATGTCATCCTCACTTTCGTCATATTTATATATTCATTTTACTACGTTTCTCTTATAGTATAAACCATCTTTGACCATTCTTGA
This sequence comes from Ruoffia sp. FAM 20857, assembly GCF_045528645.1. Taxonomy (NCBI): domain Bacteria; kingdom Bacillati; phylum Bacillota; class Bacilli; order Lactobacillales; family Aerococcaceae; genus Ruoffia; species Ruoffia sp. FAM 20857. The sequence goes on along the minus strand of NZ_JBGQRB010000013.1, from coordinate 30,590 downwards.
TAAAATTCGCTAAAAAAAAACAAGCCAAGAACGGCTTGTTAATATTTAATATATTATAATTGCAATTAATTTATTAGAGGGAGGATTAACATCCCTTTTGCTCCTTTACCAGTATGTGTTGAAATAACCGTTCCTAAACCATTTATACGTATGTTTATATTTGGGAATTTTGCTTCCATGCCTTGAGCGATTATCTCAACTTCTTCTTGGTCTAAAGCATGTGCAAATCGCACTTCAATCCCATCAGGGTATTCTTCGGATGCTTTTTGAACAAGTTCATGCCATCTTTGATACACTCTACGGTTTGTACGTAATTTCTCAAATAATACGATTTTACCTTCTTCGTTAAAGTATAATAGTGGACGTATTTTTAATAAATTTCCCAAGACGGCACTTGTCGTACTTAAACGACCGCCTTTAGCTAAATTGTCTAAGTTCTCGACCATTAAATATATATCCAAATGCGTTGCTTGCCAAGTGGCACGTCGATAAATCTCTTCAGCGTCAACACCTTCTTGACACCAAGTAATGATGTTCTCGATGATGGCCTCCATCGCAACAGACGCTGCTAAAGAGTCAATACAGTAGCTATCAATCAGATGTTTATATTCATCTAAAACCATTTTCCCGTTTTGGAATGTACCACTAATCCCACTAGATAGATGAATAGCAAAGATAGTATCGTAACCATCTTCAATAATTTGATCCACTGTGTCATAATAATGTCCAACAGACGGTTGTGACGTTGTTGGCAGTGAGGATTGAGTTTCTAACTGTTTGAAGAATGCTTCTTGCTCTTTTGGATCATTGGTGTCATGGGCAATCGAACCATCTTCAAAAATAACATTTAAGTTTACTTGATAAACATTTGGAAGTTGTCTCAATTCTTCTGATAAATATGCTGTACTATCAGTAATAATTGCTGGTTTCATTCTGGTCTCCTTTCTATAAGATTCTAAGATGATTTTATTCATCTCGATTAGACTATATTATGGAATTCATAGGTTTATGTCAACTAGTGATACTACCATTTTTTCTTATACTAAAGCTTCAATGTTCTTTTTACTTATTTGAGCTAGTAGTTTAAGCATGATAATATAGTCATAAGACAATTACATAGACAAGGAGCATCACTTTGGTTAATTATTATAGTATCAAAGAACCGATTATTCATGAGATTGATATTAAGAAATCTCGCTTTATTACGTATCTAATTCCCATTCAAACAGAAGAAGAATTCAATGAGCAACTTGCTGCGATCCGCAAAAAACATTATAAAGCGACGCATCATTGCCAAGCCTTTATCTTAAACGCAGATTCATCGATTCAACGTATGAGTGATGATGGTGAACCGAGTGGAACCGCAGGTGTTCCGATGTTAGAAGTTTTAAAGCGAAACAATCTAACCTATATTATGGCCGTGACCGTAAGATACTTTGGCGGAACAAAACTGGGTGCGGGTGGCTTAATTCGCGCTTATAGTATGTCGGTCAGCGAAACGCTAAACCACGCTAAATTGATTGCGAATGCAACGCAAATGGTGATTGAATTAACATTAGAATATAATCAAGTGGATAACTTTAACTACTACTTGGAACAAACGAGTACGCCTATTACAGTTCTTGACACTCAGTATACAGATAAAGTGTCTCTAACCTTAGCTTTGTATCTAGGTGACATTGAGCCGGTCCATCAAGAATTAATCGACCTATTCAGTGGGCAAATCGAATGGACTGAAATCGGTGAACAAACCGTTGATGTTCCAGTAACATCTACACAACCTAACTAAAGCAATTAGAGACTAGTATTAATTCACTTAATGCTAGTCTTTTTTATTTTGGTAACTTTGGTAAAATTCCGATTCCTAATGAGTTTTTACCCCCATGCGTTCCAAGAACGGGGGTTAAGTAGCCTACTCTAAAAGACATCTCCGGATATTTTTCCAATATTAACTCTTTCACTTCTAAAGCACTGTCTTCACAGTCCCCATGTGCTAAGGTCAAATCAATACCATCTGGATATTTAGCCACAGCTTCATCCACTAGAGTTAGGTACCTTTGATAAACTTTTTTAGTTGTTCTAACTTTTTCAAACACTTTGACTTTCCCCTCATCATCAAAATTTAAAATCGGACGGATTTTTAAGGTACTTCCTAGAAAGGCACCGAACGAACTTAATCGACCACCTTTCACAATCGCATTCAAGTCTTCAATGACAACATAAATCTTTGCTTGTTCAGAGAACCAGTTTAATTTTTCTTCGATCGTATCCAAATCAAAACCAGCTTCATTTAATTCAATCGAATATTCTAACAGTCGCTCTTCAACGTATGACGTTCCCTTGGAATCAATCATTCGAATATCTAAAGACTTTTGATATTGCTCACTAATCATACGGAAAGTATTATACGTCCCACTAATTGCTGACGCTAGTGTAATGATAATTACTGAATCGAACCCTTTTTGAACAATATCATCAAAGGATTCACTTAATTTCCCTTGTCTAGGTTGCGATGTCTTCGGTAAATCTTCCGTTGATTCTAAGCGTTGATAAAATTCTTTCATCAAACTTAAATCCGTTGTATCGGTATATGCAGCGTCTCCCCAAGTGACTTCAAGATTTTGCACATAAACATCAGAACGGTTTCCTAGAGTTTCATTAATACTCGATGAACTATCTATTATATACGCAGTTTTCATATCTATCTCCTTCAAATGACTTGGTTGTATTTTAATCATTACGAATTGTAACAAAGAAACATTAACTATGTATGTATTATATGGCCGAAAAATGCAAAAAAACATCGAAAAAGCGATGCTTTCAGTTACTATTTATTATCAAGGCGCGACATAAAGACCGTCAGTAGTACGATGAGCCCTCCAGATAGAAAAATAAAGACCCAACGGAATTGATGATAAAGTTGCGAAAATATCGCAAATACTGAAAAAACAAGCGTAATCCCAATCATCAATATCACAATTTGCGGCACGGTAAAACCTTGACGAAGTAAACGGTGATGCAAATGATCCTCATCTCGCTCAACCATCGATTGTCCATTTAAAAATCGTCTCACTATGGCGTAAGAAGTATCAAATAATGGTACTGCATAAAATAAAATCGGCACAATCAGTGAAAATATACTGATGTTTTTTAAATTATACACTGTTAAGGTCGCGAACATGAACCCAATAAATAATGCTCCTGTGTCACCTAAATATATTTTGGCAGGAAACCAGTTAAATGGTAAAAAACCTAGAATCGATGCTGCTAATAAAACGAGCATCATAATGAGAGTGAGTCGAATTGACAGACTTGAAATGTAAATCATGACTGTCAGTGTCACTAAACTTGTTGTCGCAACACTACTGACTAAACCATCTAACCCATCTAATAAATTCATCGCATTCGTTACAAAATAGATCCAAGCAATTGTTAATACGTAACCTAATGAGTCAAATAACCAAGCCGGCACTTCAGCGATTAATACAGATGAAAAAGCCACATCCGTATAAAAATAAATGACATTCGCCGCGATTAATACCCCTAAAGTCTTCTGCCAAGGTTTTAAATCAAAGGTATCATCGATAATTCCAGTGATTAACACAATGGCAGAGGCTAAGAAGATATTCCATTGCGGACTGCTAAAAAGCAAGACTGGAAACATCGTAAAAAAGCCCAGCCAAAAGCTAGCAAACACAGCAATACCACCATAATTAGGCGGTTTCCCGTCTTTGTTAGGAAGTAGCTTTTGCAATATAAAAGTAAAACAAAAAGAAGCGATGAATGTCAGCAATATATTCCATCCGCCTACAGTTATGACTGCCAACATTCTCCCTCCTTTAACTCACAAATCTTTTAATTTATTTCCAAAAATCATCATAAACCGTAATAGGTAAATGGCGTTTATGACGTGTTCTGATAAACCAATCTTCAATGACTTTGGCATCTTTTTCAGCCACATCTTCCCCACGTAAGTAAGCATCAATCGCTTTATAACTCACACCAAGTGCATCTTCATCAGCTAGTTGTGGACGATTTTCTTCTAAATCGGCTGTCGGAACTTTTTCATAAAGTTCTTTGACAGCACCAAGTTCTTTCAACATTTCTGCTCCTTGACTCTTGTTTAAGCGCCAGAGCGGCAGAATATCTGCAGCCCCGTCTCCGAATTTTGTGAAGAAGCCTGTCACACCTTCAGCCGCATGGTCTGTACCAATCACGGCTCCTGCTAGTTGACCTGCAATGGTGAATTGTGCAATCATACGCTGACGTGCTTTGACATTCCCCTTATGATAATCATTCACTTCAATATTATTGACTTCAACAGCCTCAATCATTGTATTTGTGGCTGCTTCAATGTTAACCGTCATTGTTTGGTCGGCTTGAATAAATTCAAGTGCTAGTTGAGCGTCGCTTTCATCTGCTTGAACTCCATAAGGTAAACGAACCGCGATAAATTGATAACGTTCATCACCGGTTTCCTCACGCAATTCAGAAATAGCCATTTGAGCAAGTCTTCCTGCTAAAGTCGAGTCTTGTCCGCCACTAATTCCAAGAACATAAGTAGAGAGTCCTTGATTCTTTAATAAATAGTTTTTTAAAAAATCAACCGAGCGACGAATTTCTTTTTGGACATCAATCTCAGGTAAGACTTTTAATTCTTCGATGATTTCTTTTTGTAATGGGCGCATAGCTTACTCACCTTCCTTTGAAAGCTCTTCTTCTATCTCAAGGACATGATTGTCAACTTTATCACGAATATCTTTAATGCTACGCATCTTTTCATCGTATAAGTTTTGAGACAGATCGACTGGATATTGTTCTGGATTCAAGATACGTTTGTACTCATCCCATAAATCAGAGATATTATGAGCCGCATAGTCACGTATTTCGTCGACTGATGGTAAATCATACACACATTTACCGTCTTTCCAAACTTCGGTAAGTAGTGGACGTGCGGTAAAATCAACGACAGTCTTATTAATATAAGTATGAACCGGGTGGAACATAAAGAGTGACTCTTCTAAGTCTGGACGCTCTCCAATAAGTGCCACGTAATCTCCTTCTGATTTACCATCATGGTTACGTGTTATACGCCACACTTGTTTTATTCCTGGTGTAGAAATTTTGGCTGCATTACTTGAAATTTTCATTGTTGGCACTAATTCGCCTTTAGAGTTTTCGATACTTACTAATTTGTATACGGCACCTAAAGCTGGTTGGTCATAAGCTGTAATCAGTTTTGTACCAACACCCCAGTCATTAATTTTAGCCCCTTGCATACGCAAGTTCAGAATAGTCTTCTCGTCTAAATCGTTAGATGCTATGATGCGCGCATCAGGGAACCCTGCTTCATCTAATTGTTCACGAATACGTTTTGATTGATAGGCCATATCGCCTGAATCAATTCGAACACCGATAAAGTTAATTTTATCACCTTGTTCCTTCGCTACTTTAATTGCGGTAGGTACACCTGAACGTAAAGTATCGTATGTATCTACTAAGAACACCACGTTCTTATGCGTTTTAGCATAAGCAGTAAAAGCTTCATATTCATCACGGTACGCTTGAACTAATGAGTGAGCATGTGTTCCAGAAACGGGAATACCAAATAATTTCCCTGCACGCACATTACTTGTCGAATCAAACCCGCCAATATAAGCCGCTCTTGATCCCCAAATCGCCGCCGCTGTTTCTTGAGCACGACGTGATCCGAATTCTGCTAAAGAATCGTCTTCGTCAACGACTGATTTTAAGCGCGCTGCTTTCGTCGCAATTAAAGTTTGGTAATTCAGCATATTTAGAATGGCCGTCTCAACTAGTTGACATTGACCTAACGGACCTTCAACTTGAATCAATGGCTCATCTGCGAAACATAATTCACCTTCTCGCATTGAACGAATGGTTAAATTGAATTCCATATTCTCTAAATAAGTCAAAAATTCTTCCGGATATATTTCTAAGCTTCTTAAATAGTCCAAATCGCTCTGAGTAAATTTCAAATTATTGATATAATTTAAAATCCGCTCTAACCCTGCAAAAATAGCAAAACCATTCTCGAAAGGTATTGATCTAAAATAAGATTCAAAGACTGCTTTGCGTTGATCCATTCCATTCTGCCAATAGGTTTGTAACATATTAATCTGATACAGATCTGTATGTAACATTAAACTATCATCTTCAAATTTATACATAAGCATCCTCCAGTAAACTGTTTACTTCATTTCTTGTATATTATATCACATAACTAATAGTGTATTTTAACTCGCCACTAATTATTCGAGCATCACTTAAATTATTTTAAATATAGCATAAATAGACCAGATTTCATATATATTACACTTTAATGGGCTTTTATGAAGCAATAAAAAAACAAGAAACTTCCGGAAAAGTCTCTTGCCTAATAAAATTATTATGATAATTTATTCTCACGTGACGATAATTTAGCAACAATTGAAGGTGTAATCACGCTGGTGATGACAACTGCCATTAATGTTTCAGATGCAGCGGCAGTTATGTATTCTGCAAGAACCTCTGGATAAATACTTCCTAAAATTCCTGCTGTTGAAACTGATAATCCAGCAACTGTCATAAATGTCGCACCAACGGACCCATCATTGCCTAAGACATTGCGGTCAATAACAACAAAGATGACACTTACAATATAGAAGACAATTGTTACAATAATTCCTGCTCCTCCTGCTTGGAACGCTTCAATTAAGTTCATCCCGTAACCTAAGTTCCAACCCATTAACATCGTTAAACCTGGTAAAGCGGGCATGAATAAACTTCTAAAATTCGGATCAATATTGCCAAAGGCAATCCCTGCTGCCATCGGGATAAGTGTACTTAAAACAGGCGTCCAGTCCATGCCGCCCCCACTTGATATACCAAATACAATCATTGGAACTGCAGCGATACTGAATAGACCTGTGATACCGTAAACTGCTGTATCTTGTTCCGTTCCGTATTGTTGCATTAATGATAAATACACAGCTGGGTTAATTGAACAAATAACAATTGTAAATGCTAAGGCATTAATTCCAAAAACTCCTGGTAAGCCAAAGATTGAAATATACAATAAACTTAATCCAACTCCAACAGCAAATTTAACTAACAATAGAACACCTTGACGTTTTAAAGCATATCCGATTTTCTTTAAGTCAATCCCAGTTCCCGAGCAAAAAACAATCGCACCAACGATTCCGTTCGTTCCTGAACCTCCAAAAATATGTTCAGTTAGACCGCCTACTTGGAACAAGTTTGGCCAAAAAGTATATAATATTGCACTTATCAACATAGGGACAAGAAATGTTCCAGCAGGAACTTTTTTAATCGCATTTAACACTAAATTTCAACTCCTCTTATTTATTGAAAATCCTATCATAGCATAGTTTAATACTTGTAACTATAAAACATTCTGTGTGAACGTATTAATCATATTTTTTGAAATCGATTTAAATTTGTTTTATAGTAATAAACAGAGGAGATGTTATATATGAAAAAATACATTAGTAAAAGTGCAATGGTGCTCTCAGCAGTGTTATTATTCGGAGCATCCTCCGCAACAAGTTTAAATGGCGTATTTGCTCAAGACTCAGATACAGTAGACGAAATTTCTGAATCGATTGGTGATACGGTTGACAATGCATCTGAATCGGTTGGGGATACAGTTGATGACGCAGCAAGTGATATTAGCGATGCTGTGACAGGTGAAGAAAGTGAATCAACAACGGAAGAACCTGGAGAAATGACGCATGATGACGAAGGTCGCTTACCTGGAAATATTAAGATTGAACGTGAACCTACATATAAAGTAGGCGACGATGTTCAAATTAATGCAACACATATGCCTGGTATGGAAGGCGCTCAAGGGACAGTTGTTGCTGCCTTTGATACTACTGCATACGAAATCTCTTACACACCAACAGATGACAGTGAACCCGTAGAAAATCACCGTTGGATAGTACAAGAAGAAATTGCTGAAGCAGCTGATCAAGAAGACGTAGACGCACCGTTTGAAGTCGGTGATGAAGTGACAGTTGAAGCTTATCATATGCCTGGTATGGAAGGTGCAATGGCTACAATCGATGCCGTAAATGAAACAACTGTTTACTTAGTTGATTACATCGATACTGAAAGTGGCGAAGAAGTCATTAACCACAAATGGGTAACAGAAGATGAGTTAGCAACTTTAGATGGCGCAGAAGAAACTGCTCCAGCTACATCAGAGTCTACTCCTGAATCATCAGAAGATGAAAGTGGAAGCGAAGAATCATCATCAGAAGATGAAAGTGGAAGCGAAGAATCATCGTCAGATGAAGAATCTGGATCAGAGTCTGAGTCTACTCCTGAGGAAAGTTCAGATGAAGAATCATCATCCGAAGAAGAATCAAGTGAAGAAAGTACACCTGAAGAATCTAGTTCGGAAGACTCTAGCAGTGAAGGAACTGAATAATTACGAATAACCCTATCCTCCCGTTTCGGGAGGATATTTTTTTTACTTACTTTTACCCTAAAATTCACTGCAACAAAAAAATACCGCAAAGGCGAACCTTTGCGGTATTAAATCAATCATAAATTATTCTGCAGCTTCTGAGCTTTCTTCAGTCGTTTCTTCTTCTGACGATTCTTCAGCAGGCACTTCAGTTGTTTCTTCTGATGTTTCTTCAGCAGGAACTGATTCTTCAGTTGTACTTTCTTCTAATGATTCAGTACCTTCTGTTGCTGACTCTTCAGTTGAGCTAGCTTCATCAAAAGTTGGTGCTCCTTCTGGAACTACGATATCAAAGACTTCACCATGGTTAGCAAAGTTGAATTCCATAGAGAATGCTACATTAAAGTCTTCTGGAATTCCTTCAGTTGTTTCTCCCATATCAGCAGCGATTTCTTCCATGTTTGCTCTATCCAAACTAAAGTCCATTAACATATGAGTTAAGTAGTAAGTTTCTTTAGAGTAACGGAATTCCATCGTATCAACTAATTGGAACATTACACTCTTAGTTGCTTCCATTGAAAGATCCATTTGTTCTTCTAATGTTTGACGATCTTCTTCAGTAAATTCTTGTCCATTTGCTTCTGCTTGTTGAATCGTTTGGTCTATAGTTTCTTGTTTGATTTGTTCCATGTCTACAGCACTTTCAACATCTGCCCAGAATTCATCTGGATTAATATCTTGTTTTAAAGTCATGACGTATTCTGAATCCGTCTCACTTAAATCAAAGTATTTTTGAGTCAATTCAGGGTTACTCATTGTATCTGCTTGTTCTTGTATTTGGGCCATTATACTATCAAATTCGGCAGCAATTTGCTCTTCTTGAGCTGATACATCTTCAACAGTCCAGCTTGAACCATCGAATAAGTAAGCAATACCATCAATTATTGATGCTTGTCCTGCGAAATCCAAAGGCATTGAAGATGGGTTACCTTCTGCATCTGTTGTAACTAACTCACCCGTAACGTCTCCAGCTAATTCAAGTGCAAAAGACTCTTCTACGTTATAACGGAAGTCAAAGTTTAATGCAGCATCGATAAATTGATCGGCAGAAACATTAATTGTTCCGTCACCTTCCATAGATACTACCTCTTGGTTTACCTCATTAAGTTGAGTTAGGACTTCGTCCCAGTTAGTGTCTTGAGCTGAAACAGTGGGTGCTACGACACCGAATGCCATTGTTACAGTTGTCAATAAACTAAAAAATATTTTAATAGATTTTTTCATTTTTTCACTATCCTTTCTTTACAGTTAATTATACTATATTTATCGATAGTAAGCCAAATGATATCCATTCCCAGTAAATAAAAACAAAAAAATCCACTGAGAATTTATCGACAACCTGATCTTTATTTAAACAATTTATTACTACTTTATCTTTAAAATTTCATCTATAATTCTTTATTCCATAGCATTTGCCTAAAGATAAAAACAAGCATGGACTCATTCGAGCACCATACTTGTTCATAAAAGATTCATACTTTTTATTTCACGATAATAATTGTCTTCGCAAAATCTGACCATTCATCTTGTGTTGAAACTTCTTCCTCATCATCAACACCACGCGAACTCACTTTATCAAATAAGATTTTCACCGTTTGGAATAATAGTTTAAAATCAAAAGCTATGGAAAAGTTCTTAATATATAACAGATCAAAGTTCAGTTTGCTATTAAAGTCGGTACTATACTTTCCATAAACTTGCGCATAGCCGGTAATTCCTGCTCTTACGTGATGTCTTAAAGTATAATACGGATTTTGCTCCTTAAACTGTTCAACGAAGAACGGACGCTCCGGACGAGGTCCCACAAGCGACATATCCCCTTTAAGCACATTTAACAATTGCGGTAATTCATCAATTCGTGTACTTCGAATAAATTTACCGACCTTTGTCACACGCGTATCGTTTTTCGCCGCTAAAACAGGTCCTGAATCGGATTCTGCTGTCACTGACATTGAGCGGAATTTTAAGATATTGAAGTGTTTTTCACCTTTAGTAATACGCTCCTGCTTATAGAAAATAGGTCCTGGAGAATCAATCTTAATCGCAATAGCTGTTCCTAACATAATCGGCAAGGTCAAAATAGTTAAAACTAAAGAAACTAAGATATCAATGATACGCTTTAACATATTATCTTCAGATGGAATTTCAAAACTAGAAACTTCAATAATACTTTCATCTTCAAAGTTCATAATATTTGGATTAACCATCATTAAATTCTCAAATTGAGTACTTATAAATAACTTTTTATTCTGGCGCATTAAATATTCATAGATATCTAAACGTTGTTCTTCCGGTATATACCCTGTTAAATAAACAATATCCACATGATTCGCTAATTCCTCAACATGTTTTAAGTAATCTGATAAGACTACATGTGTCACTTTATGACGTTTGTTTTTCATTAATGAAAAGTTCCGAACTGCTTCAAGTGCCCGGTCCGATTCTCCAACAACTAAGATTTTCTTTTGCCCACGTAGTTGCTGGTAAAGTAAGTAAACCAATACATTAAAGATAAATAACACAAAGGTCCCAACAAATAAGTTCACTAGTAACACTGATCTTGGAAATGTTAGCCAGCTTCCCGCAAAAGTCAGAGCCATAATGTAAACATTCAGTACTAACTGACTTAACATCGTAAAGTAAAAAATATCTAACACACTCTTGTTATAGAAAACATAAGTACCAAATAGAAAGTTAATAATAATGTAACCGATAAATATCCATATATAACTATCTTCAAAAGCACTAAAGTTTCTAGCCGGTATATCGCCTAAAAATTTGATGTAAAATGATAAATAAATACACCCAATCGCCACTATTGAGCTTAGTATAACAGCACCAAAACGTAACAAGTTATTCCATTCATAGCGATGCTTATTCACGCAATAACTTCCTTTCTTTCATTATTCTACTATAAAATATTTCTTATATATAATGTTCTTTTTCTACCCTGTCTAATTCTATACAATTTCAATAGGAATATCAAAGAATTATTGCATATATAGCCCAAACTATCAATAGTAAACTGATTAGAATATACATTAAGAATAAAAAAGCACCAACAAGATCCCTCCTGTTGGCACTTTTCAATCATCATATTTAGTCAATTAATTTGAATTGTTCTTCAAATAAAGGACTCACTGAACGGTTTTCGTGGATACGTTTAATCGCTTCTCCCACAAGTTGAGAAACCGTCACTGTTTCAATTTTATCTAAATATTTTTCTTCTGGTAAAGAGATTGAATCTGTAATAATCACTTTTTTGATTGGTGATGCTTCTAAACGACTGATTGCTGGTCCAGATAATACTGGGTGTGTACAACAAACATAAATATCTTTTGCACCCTTTTCCATTAAAGCATCTGCTGCTAATGTAATAGTCCCAGCTGTATCAATCATGTCATCAATGATGACACACGTTTTCCCTTGTACTTCTCCAACGATATTCATGATTTCAGCGACGTTTGCTTTTGGACGACGTTTATCGATAATCGCAATCGGTGATTTTAAGAATTCGGCTAATTTACGGGCACGAGTCACTCCACCGTGGTCAGGTGATACAACAACAACATCATCACCTTCAAGATGGTTATCGATAAAGTAATTTGTTAATAATGGCGCACCTAATAAGTGGTCCATTGGAATATCGAAGAAGCCTTGAATTTGAGCCGCGTGTAAGTCTAGCGTTACTAAACGATCTACCCCAGCTTGAACTAACATATTCGCAACTAACTTCGCTGTAATTGGTTCACGAGGTTGTGCTTTACGATCTTGACGTGCATATCCGTAATAAGGGATAACTACGTTAATTGTTTTAGCACTTGCACGACGCAATGCGTCAATAGCAATTAATAACTCCATTAAGTGGTCATTCACCGGATACGATGTTGATTGTACCAAATAAACATGGTCTCCACGAATACTTTCATCAATATTAACTTTAATCTCACCATCAGCAAACTGAGATATATTAATATCTCCTAATTCTACACCTACTTCATCCGCAATCTTTTCTGCTAACGGGCGGTTAGAACTTAGTGCGAAAATTTTAAGTTTTGAATCAGAATATGGTTTCTCTATCATTATTAATCCTCCAGATTTTGTTTGTCCTTGAAGCGTTTCCAGTATTTGTCTTTGATCTCTTGACGTGACCTAGCAATTGCAAGTGCTTCTTCTGGAACATCACTATTAACCGTAGAACCTGCTGCAACGATTGCTCGGTCTCCTACTGTTACAGGTGCAACAATATTTGAGCCTGAACCGATGAATACGTCATTGCCAATTGTTGAACGGAATTTATTCTTTCCGTCATAATTTACAAATACAGTTCCACAACCTACGTTGACATCTGTACCAATATCCGCGTCCCCGATATAAGTCAAGTGTCCTGCTTTAGAGTTCTTTCCAACAACACTGTTTTTGACTTCTACAAAGTTTCCGATATGTGCCCCTTCTTTTAAGACACTCTTAGCTCTTAAGTGTGCAAATGGTCCCACAGTTACATTTTCTTCGACATTTGCAAATTCTAGCACAGATTGACGAATTTCAACATGGTCAGCAATATTTGATGATATAATTTCTGAATTTGAACCAATCGTTGAATGTGAACCAATCTTTGTATTTCCTTTAAGGGATACGCCAGATTCAATTAATGTATCTTGTCCAATTTCAACATCTGCTTCGATATAAGTTGCTGTTGGGTTAACAAACGTAACACCGTTACGCATATGTTTTTCATTGATGCGTTTAGTCATTAAGCGTGTTGCTTCTGCTAACGCGATACGGTCGTTAACTCCAATAGCTTCATCAAAGTTATCCATCGTAAAGGCTTTAACAGTATCGCCAGCTTCTTTCATAATACTAATCACATCTGGTAAGTAATACTCACCTTGTGCATTTTCGTTGCCGACTTTATCCAAGGCTTCAAATAACGCTTTATTATTAAAGACATATGTCCCCGTATTAATTTCTGTTATGGCTTGCTCTTCTTTGTTTGCATCTTTTTGCTCAACAATTCGTGAAACCTCTTTATCACTTTGTCTAACTACACGACCGTACCCCGCTGGGTCTTCGGCGATTGCCGTTAAGATTGTTCCTTTAGCATTAGATTCTTCATGGAAATCGAACAATTGATTTAATGTTTCTGCTGAAAACAAAGGAGTGTCTCCACATATTACAAGAGTACTTCCTTCTTCATCTTTTAATAGATCTTTAGCTTGTAGTACAGCATGACCTGTTCCTAATTGATCTTCTTGTAATGCAAATTCAGAATGATCAGCTAATACATCTCGCACTGTTTCTGCACCGTGTCCTACAATTGTTACAATTCGCTCAACATTACTTTGTTGAACTGCCCGTAATACATGCTCTACCATTGAGATGCCGTTAATCGTATGTAGCACTTTATATAACTCTGATTTCATACGTGTTCCTTTACCCGCTGCCAGTACAACGGCTAATCGCTTCTCCATATAAACACTCCTTATTTTAAACATTCTACTCTTAATAATTATAGCGATTATAGGCGAAGATATCTACCGTTTAATTTGACAATCCTAAATGAAACGACAAAAAAACGTTTACTCTGTTAATTGATTAAATAAACTTCCTGGTTGAACATCCAGTTCATAACCTCTCTCTTCATCGTTATAAACTAATTGAACACTAATGAGTGAATCGATTGGTAAAGTTAATTGGTTCGTTTCGTGTGAACGATTCTCACCAAGGACACAAACTCCGACCGCCGTCGAATCAAATTCTTCAAGTAGTGAAATCATCCCTTGCGCCGTTCCACCATTACGAAGGAAGTCATCTACGATTAAGACACGTTGATTCTTTTGTAAACTATTTTTTTCTAATTCCATTTTCTTAACTGTTTGGTGTGACCCAGATACATAATTAACAGAGATGGTTGGTCCGATACCATCTGTTGAATCACGTCTCGCGATTACATAAGGAACGTTTAAATAGCGTGCAACAATCGTTGCTAGACCAATTCCTTTTGACTCTACAGTCATGACTACATCAATATCATTATGGATATAATGAGAAGCAATCAATCTGCCTACTTTACTTAACATGTATGAATCTTGCAAAATATCACTCATATGAATGTAATTACCTTGTAAAATTCGCTTTCCATGCGTAAATTTCTCAATTAAAGTATTCAACAACTCTTTCTGTTCTATAAAAGGAACTTTTGGATAGAAGATAATTCCACCCGCTGCACCCGGAAACGTCTTTACTTCTCCGAGTCCATTAATTTCAAAGACTTCTCGAACAAAATCAATATCTTCACTAATTGAAGATTTAGCGGCATTCAAAAACTCAACAAAATAAGACAAGTTAATTAACTGTCCTGGTCTATCTACTAAATAGTGGGAAATATACAACATACGTTGATTGCGTTTTGGTTTATAGTTTTTATCAGTCATAATGAAAGTCACCTCTTAAGCATATATTACCAAAACACAGACAATAAATATATATGCTTTAATTTTGTTCGTGTTTAATTATTTCCTTTGTTCGTGTATTTTTCTTTCTCTTAGGGAGCCAACTTATACTATGTTAAAATATAGTCAATATTAAACTTCACGTGATTAACGTACAAAAGGTAGGTAAAGTAAATGGCAATTAAAATCACTCGCCGAACGGGTTGGTTATTCAATATGGGTGCAAAATTAAACATTAAAATTAATGGAGTTGTCGTTGGCAAATTAGCAGATAATAGCTCAATAAACATTGACATCTCAACGCCAAAAGTCCAGTTACAAGTATCTCAATTCGGGGGTTTACGTAGTAATAAGCTCCCAATCTTAGATGGTGACATTGTCACAATCACTGCCTCATCTTTTAGTTCCTTTAGTTTTCTTGCGATCATCTTGTTAATGTTAATATCTGGCTCACTTTCCGAAACACATTGGACACGGTACTTGGCGACTATTGCACTCTTAGGTTATGGAATTAGTCATTTTATGATTCCTGGCTATCATTATCGGTTAAGTAAACGACACTTGTAAGATTTCTTAACCGATATTTTTTTAGCGAAACTTGAGCCAAATCGCTAATTCATTTGGCCGGAGTTGGCGCTACTCATGACAAACCGTTATCCCATTTGGCCGGAGTTGGCGCTACTCAAGACAAACCGTTATCCCATTTGGCTCAAGTTCACCCATTTACAATAACAGCACAAAAAAGATCACCGGACTGAGTCACGGTGATCTTTTCGTATTTATCTATTTTTCTACATTCGCAACAGCTGCTACAATACGGTTTAATAGAACTTCATCTTCAAGTTCCGTTATTGTACGCGCAACTTGCTCAACTGATTGTTCTTTTAACATCGCTTGTAAATGTTCGCTCTCTTTATCTTCTGGATTATCATAGTGGAAGATCATTCCGACAACTTCCATTAGATTTTGATACTCTAAATCACGTTCTTTAGCTTCGCGAATTGGACGAATAAAGCGTTCATTGGGTCCTAATTTACGAATTGGTGTTCTCGCCACTCGAGTAACATCATCTGATATATATGTATTTTCAAAGCGGTTTACAATTTTATTTGCATAAGCTTCGTGCTCAGTTGCATCAAAATCCCATTTGTTAATTAATAATGCGCCAGTTTCTTTGAGTACATTTTGTAGAAGGTTCAAGATTCGCTCATCACTGATGGCTTCATCAATTGTTTTGTAACCATAGAAAGCTCCAGCATAAGCAACCGTTGCATGTCCTGTATTCACTGAGAATAATTTACGTTCAATAAAAGGCTCTAAATCATCAACATATAACACACCTTCTAGGCGGATATCTTTTGCTTTCGCTTTTGTTGAGTCAATCACCCATTCGCTAAATGGCTCGACCGATACGAATAGTGGATCTTCATGTTGTTGATTCGGCACAATACGATCTACCGCTGCATTCGGGAAGCCAACATATTGTTCCACATAAGATAAGTTATCTTCTGTTAAGAACCCTTCAACTTTCTCACGTAAAAAGTCTGATCCACCAATCATATTCTCACAAGCAATCACATCAATCGCTTCTTTAACATCTGCTTCTTGACGCGCTTGAATTCCTTGAGCGATTAATTCGGCAATGTAAGGGAGAACATTAGGTCCAATGGCCGTTGTCACAATGTTTGCTGATTTGATTGCTTCAACAACCGCTTCAGGTTCTTTCCCATTGTTTAAACCATTAACATTATCGATATGAATTGTTTCGCCATCTTTAGCTGCATAGCCAATGTCATACTCTTTACGTTCTTTTAAGGCATCAATAATCGTCTCGTTAATATCTACGAAATCAATATGGAAACCATTTTTAGATAAAATCTCTCCAATAAATCCGCGTCCGATATTTCCTGCTCCAAAATGTACTGCTTTCATTATTCTACTTCCTCCTCAAACATCGCGATAATCTCTTCAGCTGAATCTGCATTTGCTAAACGCACGACGTTTTCAACATCTGAACAGAAGACAGCAATCTTAGATAATACATCTAAATGCTCATTACCTACTCCTGCAATTCCAAAGATCATCATAGCCATCTTCTCTTCGTCTTCACCTGGGGCAAAGTTCACACCTTGAGGTACTTGAGCAATCGTAATGCTTGTTTCTTTCACAAACTCTTTCCCTTCATCGGTGCCGTGTGGAATGGCCACAAAATTCCCCATGTGAGTAGTGACCACTTTTTCACGGTCTAACATTGAATCAATGTAACTTTCTTCAACCGCTCCATCCTCAACTAGTAAAGTTCCAACCGCTTTAATTGCCTCTTCCTTCGTCGAAAATGTTTGATTTAATAATATGTTTTTTGCTTTTAATTCCATACTTCTCTCTCTCCTTTAGTGTAAATGTTGAACTTCCTTCACAAAAAGTGAACTGATTAACTCGCGTATCTCTTCTAAAGTACCATTTTCATAAATGACTGTATTAATATCACTTTCAATAATTGATGAACTAATTAAACCTAATAATTGTTGTTGATAAACTGTCATCTTTTCAGGAGCAATCATCAATAACATGCGTTTTAACTGAATTTCTTGCCCATCCATCCCAACAAGAGCAAATGATTTGTCTAATTCATAAATACTGAAGTAAGGCTGCTTCACCCAATGATTCGAACTATGGAACAAGGCAACACTTGATTTAGGAATCCCAATCGGTGCTTTTAAGTAACGTTCATTCACTTTACGGCTCACTTTAGCTGCATCTGCAATAATGTCTGAATCCAACTCTTTAATTATTGCCTTTAAGGTTAACTCTACCGTCGCCTCCGCCTCAATTTGGGTTAGATCAAGCTGATCTAAAATGTATTTTGCATCCGCTAAATAATCGTACAATTGATCAAAAGACAAATTTGTATGCTGTGTTATCTGGCTCTTGCTATTATCGTCAACTTGAATGCTTGCATGAATATCTTGACGAATCGCCGCGATTTCTTTATCAGTTAGAAGTGGTGATATGACACGGTAATCCCGGTCCATCCCGGATAAATAAATTGTCGACAAAATCAATTGATACTTAGAAAAATCGACTAATTGGAGTCTTGATAATTGAATCACTGTTACCGAATTAATTTCAGGTAAGTAGCGTTTTAATCTACTTTCTAAAATTTTCCCGGTACCAACCCCACTTGAAGAAACAACAATCGCATTCACTTCGCGTTGAATGCTTGGATGCCTTTCTAAGCTCGTTGCGAAATGTATCACAACATAAGCTTTCTCATCATTCGTCAGTTCATGACCTGTGAAGACTTCTTCCCAAGCCATATCTAATGCCACAGCGAGATTTGGATATTCTTCATTGATTCGCTTCAAGACAGGAGTATCTAATTTGTAATCGAGTAGGACCGGTCGTTTTAAAGTGGCTTGAATATGTGCCACTAAGTCATAAAATAGACTATCATCATATCGGAAATCATTCCCCGTATGTTCAGTCACTAAACGAATTAACTCTTTCACTTGATACGTTAATTGCGAATCAAAGGTTTCAAAAAAGATACTTTGACTGGTCTTATAATTTAAACCTTCAAGCTGTAGAGCAATAAAATGTCGTTCATCCAAATCAATGGCTAGGGCCATTTCTGAGGAAATATAACCAAATATCTCATGCGACAAATAAATAATATCTTGAGAAATCGCTTTGGCTGGAATGGCTTCATTAATTGGATGTCCCGTTTGAATTCGGTCAATCGTCAAAGCTAAGATGATAATCACATGTTGGAGTTGATTGTCAGTTACTTTACTAAATTGTTGGCTCGAATCATGATTAATAGCTTCATTTACAAAGCGCAAAGATTCTGGCGTCAAACAAGACAGAAAGTAATCATTAAACTGATTTTCAGAATCTTCTTTTAAAGTGTTTAAATACTTGAAAAAATCATAATCCTCAACGCTACCATAAATGAGTTGACTCGCAATCTCGCGTCGTTTGCGTTCGCTCGCAATGACCGTGAGCCCTTGAAATTTAACCCGGTCAATATACACACCGAAGCGTTCAAGTTCCTCTTCAACATCATCTAAATCGCTTTGAACCGTACTTGGACTCACACGTAACTCATCTGCTAAAGTTTCCATTGTTAAGCTCTCACTTAGTAAAAGTCTTAATGACAACGCCCGTTGACGTTCTTGAATCGTCATTTCGCTTGGCTGGGCCTCTTCAATCTGTCGTCCTAGTGAATGGATCTTCTCTTCATCGCCTTCTAATTGGTAACCCATGCCTCTTTGATTAATAATAGAAACGTTAGAATGGGCCAAAGTTTCTTCCAGACTCGATAGTTCACGATACACAGTCCGACGGCTTACGTCTAATAGGTCAGTCAATTCTTTTACTTTGACACCACTCGGTGCGTTCAGCAAAATTGACACTATGTGTCTTTCTCGATCTGTTAAGAACATTTTACCCCTCCTAACGTTAGTTGTGTTTATTTAAAATATTCAATTAACTGATTGTAATGACTTTCATTTAATAGTTTATCATAAGTGTCGACCATCACGTTAGCATATTGCTGACGAACTTTTTCGCCCACTTCTGGTGTCGCAATTACTAAGTTTGAACTATCATTGCTTAAGTCATTAATATCTTTTGCTTCAACCGGAACATTGATGCCATTTTTCGTAAATTGATTACGTAATTGTGACGCTGCCATTGTACTTGCCCCAACTTTTCCGTCATAGGCAACAAATACTTGCTTCACTGCACTATAATCAATCGGTCCAACTGAAGTCGCTGCTGTTTCTGGCTCGCTAGCCATAACCGGTTCGCTAGTTGCCACTGGCTCATCTGATTTTTTGTACATATCATTTAAAATCTCATCGTAACGATCGCCATCTAAGAAGTTCTCAACTGATAAGTGAGTCGATGATGGTGATTGTTTGCGCGCACGATTTGTTAATTCTTCTTGAGTAATGACTAAAGTTTTCGAATCATCTTTTAAGTTATTAATCGCTGAATTCGTTACTTTAATATCAATTCCTTGAGATTTCACTTTCTTACGAAGTAATGAAGCTCCCATGGCACTTGAACCCATTCCTGCATCACAAGCGAAGATAATTTGGTCAATCTCTTCAAAGGCAGGTGCAGAATCTGATAATGCTTCTACATCTGTACTTTGACCTTTTGAAGATGCTTTTGCTGCTTGAGTCGCTGCAACTTGCTCTTCAAATGCATCATCGACTCCAGCTTTACGATCGGATTTGATAATCACACCTGCGATTAAGAATGAAACAATCGTTGAAGCTAACACACCTGCATACACTCCTAAGTGACTACCTTGAGCGGTCATCGCAGTTATCGCAACAATTGAACCAGGTGACGCTGCACCTGTAAGACCCGCATCAAATAGAGAGAATACGAATGTTCCTGTCATACCCCCAGCAATTACTGCTAAGAATAATAATGGTTTCATCATAACGTATGGGAAGTAAATCTCGTGAATTCCACCTAAGAAGTGAATAATCGCTGCTCCGGGTGCAGATCCTTTTGCAGACCCTTTACCAAGGAACATGAAAGCTAATAACACCCCTAAACCTGGTCCAGGGTTAGTTTCTAATAGATATAGAATTGATTTTCCTGCTTCAGCTACTTGCTCAGAACCAAGAGGTGTAAAGATACCGTGGTTCAACGCATTATTTAAGAATAAAACTTTCGCTGGTTCGATAAGAATATTTGCTAATGGTAGTAAGCCTGCTTGAACTAAGGCTTCTACCCCAACACCAATCATTGACGTTAAACTAGCAACAACTGGTCCAACAACCACAAAAGCAATTAATGCTAATGCAAATCCAATTAAACCAGATGAGAAGTTATTGACTAACATCTCAAAACCAGATGGAATCTTATCTTGGTATCTCTCATCAAATTTCTTGATTAACCAACCACCTAAAGGTCCCATCACCATTGCACCAATAAACATCGTTACATCTGACCCAACAATCGCACCTACTGTTGCAATCGCACCTACGACCGCTCCGCGATCACCATGTACCATCTTACCTCCAGTGTACCCAATTAAGATTGGAAGTAAGTAACTTAACATTGGCCCAACTATCCCAGCAAAATCTTCATTCGGGAAATATCCATCCGGAATGAATAGGGCTGTTAAAACACCCCACGCAATAAACGCTCCAATATTTGGCATAACCATACTACTTAAGTAACTACCGAGTTTCTGGACTTTTGCTTTCAGCCCTGCATTATTTTTTGTATTATCCACAACGACGCCTCCTTAATTTAATTTGTATTCAATTATTATAATATAGACTTTTTGGTAACGCTTCAATAGCAAGCAACTAGGAACTTTGGCACACTTCTTTGTGACAATGACACACTCTATATAAAATGACACAAAAAAGCCAAACTCTCACGAGTTTGACTTCTTTAGTTTAAGATGGATTATTATGTTTACGTTTGCGTAAAGTCACAAAGTAAGCAGCCAACGATACAATGACAAAAATCACGATAAAGGCTAATGTAATCGACGCTCCTGGCGGTGTATCGTATCCATAACTCGCAAATATACCAGCAAATATCCCAATTAAATTAATGATAATACCTATAACAATTGTCTTCCCAAAGCTATCTGATATTTTAATAGCAGTTGCAGATGGGATAACGACTAATGCTGAAACAAGTAATGCACCAACAATTGGCATCATAATACTAATCGCAACCCCTGTAAATACCGAAAAAATAATTGAAATGAATCGAACTGGCAGTCCACTAGTATAAGCAGTCGCCTCATCATAACTCATCACATATAGTGTTCTTCTAAAGATTAGATAGAAAATAACAATAGTGACTGAGAGTCCAACTAGAATTTTCACTTCACTTGGTGAGATCAATAAGATTGAACCAAATAAGTATTGATCAATTTGGAAATTACCTGAGTTTGAGTTCAAACTTACCAATACTAAGGCTATCGCCATTCCAGCTGACATCATAATTGCAACGGAAATCTCTGAGAAGGTATTGTAAATTGTTCTCAAGTACTCAATGATAATTGATGCACCGACAACAAATAATAAAGTAGAAAGTGTTGGATCTACTTGAAGGAACATCCCTAAGGCTACTCCTGCTAAGGAAATATGTGATAAAGTATCGGCTAATAATGACTGTCTGCGTAAAATTAATAATAAGCCAATAATCGGTGTAATAAAGGAAATCGCAACACCCGCAACTAATGCGCGTTGGATGAAGTCATACTGAAGCAACTCCATGGTGTTCCCCCCTCTCTGACAAGTCGAATCTCACGGTCAAAAAAGCCATCCAGTTCATTATCCGCATGTGTTACCATTAGGATCGCTTTCCCATGAACTTTAGATGTATGACGTAATAATTTATAAAAAGATTTTCTTGAAGCAACATCCATCCCAGTTGTTGGCTCATCGAGTACAAAAAAGTCTGGATCCACCGCAAATGTACGAGCCAAATTAATTCGTTGCTTTTGACCGCCAGATAATTCCCCAACTTTACGACCTCTTAAATGATCCATCCCGACGGATTTCAACGCTCGGTCTACATATTCATAATCTGTGGCATCGAGTTTTTTGAACCAACGTCCTTTAGGGTAACGACCTGATTCAACTAATTTTTGAACGGTACTGGGGAAACCAGCATTGAAGGACGTCACATTTTGTGGGACATATCCTATAGATAACTTCTCTCCAAATTGGTTTAGTTTTGAATAGATGACTCGACCAGTGGCTGGGTTTAACAAACCGAGGATATTTTTAATTAAAGTTGATTTTGCTGCACCATTTTCCCCAGTTAAGATAACAAATTCTCCGGGTTCAATTGTAAAGTTAATACTGTCTAGCACTTTTTCGTCATCATAGTAAAATGATAAGTCATGCACTTCTAATAGAGACATAATGTTACACCTTTCTAGTTGTACGTTTTATTTCGTTAATTGAGCTAAGTTCTCTCTCATTATACTGAAATAATCCTCACCTTGCTCAATTTCTTCTTCTGTAATGAATTCCAATGTTCTTAATGGTCGTAACTCTGCACCGGTTGCTTGGCTCACTGTTTCTGAAATAGTCGTTGATGTCGTCGGGTCAATATAAATAACTTGAACGTTTCTTTCGTTCACTACTTTGGTCATTTCAGCTAACTTTTTAGCACTCGGTTCGGCATTATTTGCTAAGCCACTAATGGCTAATTGTTCTAAATCATAAGCGTGAGCTAAGTATCCGAAAGCCTCATGTTGAACGACAATTGTTCTGTTCTTCAAATCAGCTAAACCAGTTTCAAATGCTTCATTCAATGCTGTTAATTCTTCAGATAGTTTTTCGGCATTCTCAGTATAAGTTGCTTTATTCGCTGGATCGAGTTGAATTAAGGCATTTTTGACATTTTCTGCCTGTTGAGAATAAAAGTTTGGATCTAACCACGTATGTGGATCAAACTCATGCGAGTGACCTTCTTCGTGGTCATGTTCATCGCCGTGATTGTGTTCCTCTTCATGACCTTCCTCATGATCATGTTCCTCTTCTTCATGATTATGATCACCTGATAATAGGTCAATGCCTTCCGTTGATTCAAGCACTTGAGTTGCCGCTTGATCAACAATCCTTAATAAATCACTGACAAAAAACTCCATCTCATCATCTTGATAGATGAATAAATCCGCCTCTTGAACTGCCACAGCATCTTTTGCCGTAGATTCATACGAATGCGCATCTTGTCCACTTTCTAAAAGCATCTCAACATTAATAGCGTCTCCACCTATTCGGCTCGCTAAGTAATACATTGGATAAAATGTAGTCATGACCGTCTTTTTGTCTTGGGCATGAATGTTGGCTCCAGGTATAATTAAAGCGAAAGCAATAACAAATAAAATAAACTTCTTAAATAATTTCATAATGATCAACCTCTCTTAAATGTAATGGTTACTATTTAGGCTTTCACTATACTACTCCCGAAGTTTGCTAAAGTCAAGACCATTAAACATGACAATTTAATCATATGAAAAATGTATAATTCTATGTGTTTCTCTTCGTATTTATTGTTTGACGGTGTTATTATGTATGAAAGGATAAAAAACCGTTTGAATAGTTCACATATTTTTCAATATACAACTAGAGTCCTATGAAAAGCGTACTCAATTCGCGTATATTTAAAGAGAAATGATCGCATAAACCAAATGCGAATGAGAGGATAAGAAAATGAAAAATTCGCTAGTATTAGAAGTAAACAATGTATCTAAACAATACGGTAAACAACAAGCGTTAGAACACTTTAATTTAAATGTGAGCAAAGGTGAAATTGTCGGTGTCGCTGGTCCCAATGGCGCTGGAAAAACAACTTTATTTCGAATTATTACCGGTATGACTCCCGTTTATGATGGGGACTTAAAATTATTTGGTTCCTTAGATGCGGCAGGTTTAAGAGAAAACCGCAAGTATTTAGGTACTATTATAGAAGACCCTGCCTTCTTTCCGGAAATGTCTGCCAAACAAAATCTAGAATTCTATCGGATTCAACGAGGCATTAAAAATAAGAACCGCATCGATGAATTATTAACACTTGTCGGGTTAGCAGATGTTGGAAACAAGAAATTCAAAGGTTTTTCTTTAGGTATGAAGCAACGTTTAGCCATTGCCTTAGCTCTAATTCATGAACCGGAACTGCTTGTATTTGATGAGCCAACAAATGGTCTCGACCCTGCAGGTATTATTCAAGTGAGAAAGTTATTACAAAAATTAGCTAAAGAAACAAACTTAACGATTCTAGTCTCTTCACATATTCTTTCGGAGTTAGAAAACTTGGCGACCCGCTTTGTAATCTTAAACCATGGCAAGAAAATCGATGAGTTCACCAAAGAAGAATTACAACAACGTCTGCAAAGTTACTTTGAGTTTAAAGTAGATGACACTGGCCGAGCTAGCCAACTGCTTGAAACAGAGTTAAATACAACTGAATTTGAAGTGACAGCTGAAGGGATGATCCATGTATTTGACCCAAATATTGAAGCCAGCGACATTGCTGATACCTTTGTAAAGAACAATCTGAAACTTTCTCATTTATCGCGTAACTCCCATAATCTTGAAGAGATGTTTATTAATTTAACTGAGGAGGCGCATTCTAATGATGAGATTATTTAAAGCTGAATTATACCAACTTTCAACCCGCCTTGCACCTAAAATTTGGTTACTTGTTGGTTTATTACTGGGTGCAGCCATTCCGTTAATTTTTTATCTCGGAACTTGGGTAGAAGAAGGCATTCGCCCAATTATTCAAGTCCTTCCGGCAGAGTCTTTAATTTACTTTGCCTTTATCCCATTAATGACAAGTACCGCAATTTTCCTATTAATCGGTCTAGGCAATACGGCTTTTCATGACGAAACGCGAAACCGCACTTTAATTAACACTGTGAGTACAGGGCACTCTCGAATGAAGATTTACTTAACTAAATACTTGAGTAGTCTATTTTTAGCTGTTTGCTTTTTATTTATTACTATCACCGGGTTTGCTATTGCGGGTTCTATGATTTTCAATGGTGGCATTTCGATTTATTATGAGATTTTATTTATGGAGACTGTTTTAAGTTACTTACCAATTTGGTTAATGTACTTGGCACTTTTTCAAATCATATATTTTTTCTCAACGAGTAATGCTTTGATGAATTTAACGATACTAGGTATCGTTGCCTTACCTTTAATCTTACAGCTTTTGGCATTGCGTTTTGATTTTATCGAAATGATTGAACCTTACATCTTCACCCAATTAAGTCCGGATAATCCAATCATGATTCAAGGGATTGATTTCACGCCATGGTTAGCCTTGATTTATTTCGCTATCTTTATGTTTATTGGGATCAGTCTATTCAAACGACGTGAAATAAAATAGAAAACACGATCCACTTCGGATTAATTTCCGGTGTGGCTCGTGTTTTTTTCGTTACACTGATATGATTCTTCTCTATCTGGTACGACTAAGAACAAGACAGACAGAATGCCCAACATTAATAAAGCGAGTATAATTTTTACAAATATAATTGGTGCGAAATAAATTGATACGCCCATTAAAATCACGATATTGACAAGCATTTTGTATTTCTTTTTACGTGGAATAGATTTAGTTTCAACGTAATCTGAAACGTAAAACTGATACATTTTAGTTTGTTGCAACCAGTTTGTAAAGCGTTCGGAGCTTCGTGCAAAAAAGAAACCGGCTAATAATAAAAAGGGAGTCGTCGGCAATACAGGTAAGATAGTCCCAATAAAACCTATCACAAACGTAATAAACCCACAGATGATGTAAATATATTTTTTTATCAATTTATATCCCTCCTTTTTATTATTCAAGATAGTATCACTGTACACTTAATCACAAACTTTTTCAAAGATTCTTTTGAATTTATACAAAAAAAGTGATTGTGTCCAACATATTGGAAACAATCACTTTACTCTAGCGTCTATTGATTTAAAAATGTACTTAACCATTCAGGTAAATATTTTTCTTTAATGTCTTTAGGAAGATTTTCGTAAACAACATCAAGTTGTTCAGATAAATTTTTGTTCATTATTTGTTGAATTTCTTTAATCTTCATATCGCGTCCAATAATTTCAGCGATCGCAATTTGACGAAGTACTTCAATATAACTGAAAGCTAAAGCTACAGTCAACACACTTGCAGTTGTCCCAGAGATCATCCCACCAGCAACTGTCCCGATACCTGGTATGAGTTTAAAAGCTGATGAGACGAGGATTTTACCGAAGTAAGTCGCCCCACCAGTCCCACCAATCCCTGCAATAATTGACACAATTTGTGATTTGTCCAATGACAAACCAAATATAGATGTAATGTGCGCTAACATTGTGATTTGCATCGGCACAAGAAGCGTGGCATCGGAAATCGGAATCGGTGAAAAACCAACTCCAAAAGCTGAAGCTACATACTTATTTGCCCAACGCCTAGCGTGTTCCACTTTAATGTTCAAATCTATTTGTTGGGCGTTGATAAAAGCCTTGTGTACCTCTGTTGGCACCACTTCAAGTGTTGTATCAATTAATTCTTGTAATCCATAGGCAGGAATTCTTTGTTCGCCTCGAATCAAATACGTTTTCGCTAATAGTGGAATAGTTGACTGAACTGGCAAATCGAGTTCGTTTAAATATTTCTCAAAGTCACTATTCTTCTCACCAATTGACTGCGTCATGATTAATAATACAGGCACATGTTCAGCCATCGCTTCAATTAACTCAATTTCAAAAGGTTCAATCCGGGCCATTGTACTGTTAATACAGTAGTAAACTATATCGATGGCCTCATGAGATCCTTTTTCTTTTTGGCTTTTAATTAAATTTGAAAGTGATAGTAACACTTCATGCTGCGCTTCTGGATTAAGCTCTAATCCTTTTGTGTCATACAAAGTCAGTGGGACACCTTCTTTAGTAATTTTCTCAACGTGTTGAGTAATCGGTTGTCCAACACCGGTTTCTGCTAATTTTTCTCGGAAGACAGCATTTATTAAAGTACTTTTACCACTTCCTGTTTTCCCAGCAACTAAAATATTAATGGGTTCAATGCGGTCCACTTCTTGCTGAGTCTTCTCCATTAAATTATTCGCGATATCTCGATTCGCTTTTCTTTGTGTGATTTTATTCCATAAGCTCACAATCTACCATCCCTTTCAATTCATTCTTATCTTCTGCGGTTCGATATTAGAATGAGTCGTATTAACTGGAGCGCCGTACTTAACGTGGCTGCAATATATGTGAAAGCCGCTGCATCTAACACTTTTTTCGCTGCGGGCACTTCTTCCTGCACAAATACTCCTGTATCCCCTAGAATCGCTAGGGCTCTTTTACTTGCATCAAACTCTACGGGTAAAGTGACTAATTGGAAAACGACAACTAAACCAAAAGCAAGAATCCCTATATTAACTAAACCAGTTAATTGAAATAATAAACCAATTAAAATTAAAGGCATCGCGATAGATGACCCAATTTGAACGACCGGTGCAATCGCACTTCTTACTTTTAAGAATGCGTAATCTTTTTGATCTTGAATCGCATGTCCAACCTCATGGGCTGCTACGGCTACTGCAGCTACTGAAGTTTGATCATAAGTTGCTTCTGATAAGCGCAACACTTTATTTCTAGGGTCATAATGATCAGTTAAACGCCCTCTTACTTGTTCCACTTTTACATTAGATATTCCTGCTGTTTGCAAGATATGCTCTGCTGCTTGCTTCCCTGTAATTCTTTTTTCTGTATCTAATTGATCGTATTTATTGAATGTCGATTGCACACGATTTTGTGCAAACATAACAATTCCCATTCCGATAAGGACTAAAATGTAAGTCCAATCCATAAACATATGTATTCCTCCTTAGTTGAAATCACAATAATTATACCATATATACCATTATTCTTTGCATCCGACAACTTGTAGCTATTATACAACATTGACATTAATTTAAGATGAATAAAAAATAGCCGAAACGCTTTGAACGTTTCGGCTTGTAGATTAGCGTATATTTATTATCGCATAATTTGGTGTTTTGGCATCCAACTTAAGGCGGATATTATTTTTCTTCAGCAGGTAAAACTAAGTTTAAGATAATTCCAACAACCGCACTTAAAGCTGTTCCTGAAATAACTAAGGCTGAACCTACTTCAAGAACTGCCCCACCTAAACCAATAACTAACATCGCACTTGCGATAATTAAGTTACGTGATTGGTTGAAGTCTGTTCTATTACTGATTAAAACTTTTAACCCATTACTTGCGATAACCCCGTAAAGTAGGATGGACATTCCACCTAAAACTGATTGAGGAATTGTCGAAATTAGAGCCGTAAATTTACCTAAGAAACTGATGATAATTGCAATAATAGCAGCGTTACGAATGACTGATATACTCGCAACTTTTGTCATACCAATAACTCCAGTATTTTCCCCGTAAGTTGTATTGGCTGGTCCTCCAATAAAGGCTGAGAATAAAGAGGCAATTCCGTCTCCGGCTAAAGTTCTGTCTAAACCAGGTTTTTTAATATAATCATGCCCTGTAATTTCCCCAAGAACCATCACATCTCCCATATGCTCCGCAATTGTTACAAACGCAATTGGAATAATCGCTAATGCTTCAGCACCAAAGTAGAAGTTATATCGATCTGGACTGTTTCCAAAAGGCAGGCGAATATCTGGTAACGCGAACCAACTTGCTTCTTGAACTGGTGTTAAATCTACAATCCCTAGTAAAATCGCCACAATATAACCCACAATAATTGCGATTAAGAATGGAATTACTTTCGCAAAACCTTTTCCTTTAAATGTCACAAATACAGCTACAGCAAATGTCACCACTGCCGTTAGAATTTGACGCCAATCTCCACCTGCAACAAATCCAGCATTTTGAACTGCAGTTGCTGATAAACCTAATCCGATAACAACAATCATTGGTCCAATAACGATTGGTGGAAATAATTTATTAATCCAGCCGCTTCCGATTATATGTATGATAAATGCTACAGCAACATAAACAAGTCCAACTAACATAATTCCAGTTTGAGCGGCATCAATACTTCCGCCCATTTGATCAATCGCAAATGACATCGCTGTAATATAAGCAAATGATGAACCTAAATATACCGGTACTTTAAACTGAGTCACAACCATATAAATCAGCGTCCCAACCCCACTTGCTAAAAGTGCCGTCGACACTGGTAAACCTAATACTAAAGGCACTAAAATTGTCGCACCGAACATCGCAAACACATGTTGGAAACTTAATAATAAACCAGGTATTAAAAATGGCTTCTCATGCACATCCAACAACATTCTTTTTTCTTTTCCTGAATTTTCCATATAAACAGCTCCTTTTTGTTTAGGTTCATTTTGGACAAAATAAAATAGCCCTTTGCAATAACAGGGCTTTAAAGAAGTTCATATGTAAATCGATGGCCTGCTCATCGCAAAACCCTCTATAAAATGAAGTCTTTAGTAACCTCTCTGGATTACTTTAAAAGTCCCTTTAACCTGTCAAAATTTTACCATGTATATGGAATATTGCAATAGGAAATGTAGGATTCATTGAATATAAATTTAGGAAAGGATGTTGATGGGGGTGTTGGGTGTTGACATGGGTTGTTGGATGGTTAATGGGACTGGTCATTTGGTGACAGGGGAAATTGGACGGTTAACAGGACAGGTCAACACATGACATGGGAAATTAAACACCTAACAGGACTCGTCGCCTCTTGACACGGGAAATTAAACACCTAACAGGACTCGTCATCACATGACAGGGGAAATTAAACACCTAACGGGACACGTCATCGCATGACAGGGGAAATTGGACGGCTAACAGGACACGTCACCGCATGACAGGAGAAATTAAACACCTAACAGGACTCGTCGCCTCTTGACACGGGAAATTAAACACCTAACGGGACGGGTCATTGTCAAGTCCATAATCTTGTGTAAAAGTCTCAATGTAGTTATATCATCTGGTCATCATGTACATTACACTTGTAAGAATGTCCGAGCGTTATTTTCCCAATTTTCGTGGAAATCAATTAATATCGAACCGATTAAACGCTCTGCAGAGGCTATGTTTGGATAAATTCCAATCACTCTGTCTCGCCGT
>NZ_JBGQRB010000012.1:0-55402 GCF_045528645.1 Ruoffia sp. FAM 20857 | reverse complement strand
AAACTCATTTAGCTAGTGCTTTAGGCTACAAAGCTTGTCAACAGGGTATTGAGACTCGATTTTGGCGAGTTAGTGACCTTGTCTTAGAACTTGAACGAGCATGGAAAAACAATCAATTAGAGCGGTTTAAAAAACGATTTAATCGAGTACAGTTGGTTATATTAGATGAAATGGGTTACGTCCCATTTAACAAGAATGGTTCTGAATTACTCTTTCAATTAATTAGTGATTGGTATGAAACTAAAAGTGTTGTAATTACTTCAAACCTTGAGTTTAGTAGCTGGAACAAGGTCTTTATTGATCCGCGCCTTACTTCAGCTCTTGTTGATCGCTTAATTCATCACGCACACATATTAACTTTTACTGGAGAGAGTTTTCGTTTGAAAAATGCATTATCAAAAAAAGAATAATTAAAAGGAAAAAATTGGATGGCTATATTGTGTACTTTTCGTTGCAATACTATGTACTTCAAATTTGCAAAACACAGCAGTGTTTAAAAGAGTGTTTAAAGTGATTAAAGTGTTTAACCAGTGTATTGAATACCTTCGATATCTAACAATTTCATCTTTACATTAATCCCACCATTATAGCCTGTTAACGAACCATTCTTTCCGATGATACGGTGACACGGAATAATAATAGAAATTGGATTTTGGCCAACAGCGCCTCCAACTGCACGAACTGCTTTAGGATTGTTTATATTTTCAGCCAACGCTCCATAATGAATAGTTCGACCGTAAGGAACATCAAGTAATGCTTTCCAAATTGACTGCTGAAAAGGTGTTCCATTTTGGATGTCTAACACTAAATCAAACTCATTACGTGATCCTTGTGTGTATTCTTGAAGTTGTTTAATCGATTCTGCATTTATAGATTCATCTTCTTGGATAGTAAACCCCTTAAATAGCTTTTCCAAAATCGTTATATCTCCATCGTCTGGACTTACGTAAGCTAAGCCCTTTTCTGTTGAAGCAATCGTATATAACCGATTGAATACCGTATGAAAAGTGTAGTACAAAGTTGGGCTCAAGGTAAACTTCCTTTCTATATAATAACCATTTTATTTGTATCTCTATTATAACTCTTTAAGAATCATATTGAAATGAATGATAATTCATACCAGTCTATGTTAAAATAGTGATTAAAAGGAAATTTCTCCTTAGATATCATTGCATAGAACTAGCATTTAAGTTAAAGTATACATGTCGTGAAACATAGGTTTGTTTCACAAAAGGACTTATTTAAAAGGAGACGGTTATGACAGTCGAAGAATTTATCCAAGCCCTGAATGAAAAGGGCAGTCAATTAACTGAACAACAGATTAATCAGTTTGAACAGTATTACCACCTGTTAGTCGAGTGGAATAATAAGATTAACTTAACGGCAATTACTGAAAAGCCAGATGTGTATTTAAAGCATTTCTATGATTCATTAATGCCCTTATGGATGGCACCTGATTATTTTAAAGAGAATGCTACTTTATGTGATGTTGGCGCAGGGGCCGGCTTTCCAAGTATTCCAATGAAAATTGTACGCCCTGATTTAGACATTACAATTGTAGATTCATTGAACAAACGTATAACATTTTTAAACCTTTTAGCAGAGGAATTGAACTTAACAGGCGTTAAGGCTGTTCATGGTCGTGCAGAAGAAGTTGGACAAGACAAAGCCCACCGCGAACAATTCGATATCGTCACAGCAAGAGCTGTAGCAGCTTTAAACGTCTTAAGCGAATTGTGTTTACCATTAGCAAAAAAAGGTGGCTACTTCATTGCTCTGAAAGCACAAAGAGCTGACGAAGAAATCGTTAAAGCGAAAAAGGCTATCGCAACGCTTGGAGCGAAGTTTGAAGAGCAAATTAGCGAGATGTTACCCATTGAAGATAGTGAGCGTGAAATCTTAGTGATTCGCAAAACTTTAGAAACACCGAAGAAATATCCAAGACGTCCTGGTAAACCAGCCAAACAACCGTTATAACAAGGAGGAGATCGCATGAGTAAAATGATTGCAGTCGGTAATCAAAAGGGTGGTGTTGGTAAAACCACCACAACAGTTAACCTAGGAGCTGCTTTAGCAACTTTAGGTAAAAAAGTATTAATCATTGATTCTGATTCGCAAGGAAATGCGACGAGTGGTCTTGGGGTAGAAAGAAGCGCATTAGATGCAAGCTTGTATGAAGTACTCATTGATCAAATTCCAATTCAAGATGTCATCGTTGAAACAAGTCAAGATAACTTATGGATTGTACCGTCAAACATTCAACTTGCAGCTGCAGAGTTAGAACTAGTAAATATTGAAAACCGCGAGTCACGCCTGAAAGAAGCAGTGGCCCCGATTCGGAAAAATTATGATTATATCTTAATCGACTGCCCACCTTCATTAGGTCAATTATCAATTAATGCTTTTACCGCAAGTGATACAATTTTAATCCCAGTACAAGCTGAGTATTACGCGCTAGAAGGATTAACACAATTATTAAATACCATTCGTTTAGTTCAAAAAACTTATAATCGCAATTTCCGTATCGAGGGCGTGTTAATTACAATGCTCGATGCACGAACGAATTTAGGCTTTGAAGTGATGGATGAAGTACGTAAGTATTTCCATGAAAAAGTCTACCGCACAGTCATTCCAAGAAATATTCGCTTATCAGAAGCACCTTCTTATGGGCAATCAGTCATTGAATATGATTCTCGTTCAAGAGGTGCGGAGATGTATGTTGAACTGGCAAAGGAAGTGATTAGTAATGGCGAATAATAACCAACCTCGTAAACGAGGTGGCTTAGGCCGAGGTATGGATGCCTTGTTTTCAGCATATGAGGAAACTCCAGGCGAAAACGAAATCGTAGAAGAGATTCCATTAGATCAAATTCGTGCTAACCCCTATCAACCGCGTAAAACATTTAATCAGAAAGCTTTAAATGAATTAGCTGATTCGATTAAACAGTCCGGTGTATTTCAACCTGTAATTCTTAGAAAATCGACAATCAAAGGTTATGAATTAATCGCTGGTGAACGGCGTGTTCGTGCAAGTCGACTGGCAGGTAAAGAGACAATTCCAGGTATTGTTCGTGAACTAGATGAAGAACAAATGATTGAAATTGCAGTGGTAGAAAACCTACAACGTGAAGACTTGAGTCCTTTAGAAGAAGCTGAAGCATATAACATCTTGATGGAGAATCTTGATTTAACACAAGCGCAAGTGGCTGAAAGAATTGGTAAAAGTCGCCCATATATCGCCAATTACTTACGTCTATTATCATTACCAGATGAAATTAAGACAATGGTTGGGGAACAATTATCGATGGGACAAGCGCGTACAATCTTAGGTCTTAAAGATAAAGACCAACTGATTCCAGTCGCAAAACGTGTCGTAAGTGAAGGAATGACTGTTCGTCAACTCGAAGAATTAGTTCAATCATTAAATGATGAAGCTCCTAAAGAAGACAAAGAAAAAGAAAAAGACAAAAAAGAAAAAGCCAAAAAACCACCCCATTATCTTGCGATTGAACAAGAAATGCAAGATTACTTTGGGACAGCTACGACAATTAATCAACGTGGTGAACGTGGTAAAATAGAAATTGAATTTTTATCTGAATCAGATTTAATTCGAATTTTAGATTTATTAAATATACATTTATAGGGAGTGGACAAGATGAATCGTAAAGAATTCGATAAACTCGATATTGTCGAAATGAAAAAAACACACGCTTGCCAAACAAACCGCTGGCAAATTATCCGTATGGGGATGGATATTCGTATACAATGTATGAATTGTAAGCATATTGTGACGATGACTCGGCGTGATTTTGAAAAGAAAATGAAAAAAGTACTAGAAAAAGCAGAATCTGCTGAATAAGTTTAAATAAAAGAAAGAGAGTGACTACATGGCATTAACAGCTGGTATTGTTGGCTTACCTAACATTGGTAAATCAACACTTTTTAACGCAATTACAAAAGCAGGGGTTGAAGCAGCAAACTATCCGTTCGCGACGATTGACCCAAACGTTGGAGTGGTAGAAGTACCTGACAAACGTTTAACAGACATTACAGAAGTAGTAAAACCTAAGAAAACAATTCCAACAACTTTCGAATTTACAGATATCGCAGGGATTGTAAAGGGTGCAAGTAAAGGCGAAGGATTAGGAAACAAATTCTTAAGTAATATTCGCCAAGTGGACGCAATTTGTCACGTTGTTCGTTGTTTCGAAGACGAAAATATTACTCACGTTGACGGGAAAGTGGACCCACTTTCAGATATAGAGACAATCAACTTAGAGTTAATCTTAGCTGACTTGGAATCGATTGATAAGCGATTAATACGTGTCCAAAAATTAGCTAGAACTAAAGATAAAGATGCGTTAATCGAGATGGATATTTTAGAACGCTTGAAAGATGCACTTGAAAGTGATCAATTAGCGAACTCAGTTGAATTCACAAAAGAAGAAGAGCCGATTGTAAAAAGCTTATTCTTATTAACACGCAAGAAAATGTTATATGTAGCAAATATTGGTGAAGAAGAAGTAAGTGATCCAAGCTCAAATCCTCACTTACAAAAGGTCATTGAATTTGCTGCTACACAAGGAGCAGAAGTTGTTCCAGTATGTGCAAGTCTTGAAGAAGAAATTGCGATCTTAGATGACGAAGAAAAAACAGTGTTTTTAGAAGACTTTGGTTTAGAAGAATCAGGTTTAGACCGTTTAATTCAAAAAGCTTATACATTATTAGGCTTAGGAACATACTTTACAGCAGGTGAGCAAGAAGTACGCGCTTGGACATTCAAAAAAGGAATGAAAGCTCCTCAAGCAGCTGGAGTGATTCACTCGGACTTCGAACGTGGATTCATCCGTGCTGAAACTGTTTCTTACGACCATTTAATGGAAGCTGGAAGCATGGCTCGTTCGCGTGAATTAGGTTACTACCGTTCAGAAGGTAAAGAATATATTGTTAAAGACGGCGACATTATGCTATTTAGATTTAATGTCTAGATCGATCGGGGGAAATTATGTCAGAAGATAACAAAAAAGAATTCGAAGAGAAAGATGTAGAAGTGACAACTGATAAAGTAGCTGAAGAATCAATTGAGACGGCTAAAGAAACAGAAGTAGCAAGTGTTGAAGAATCTCAAGAAAGAAATGTTATTGCTGGGATTAAAGAAAGCCAGTTTGCAGAATTAACGAACAAAAATAAGCAATTTATGTTAAGTGTAGATAAAAAATTATCTGACCAATTACACTATGAAGTTCAAGAGCGAGTCTATGCTGAAATGGTGGATACGTTACTAGACGGGCAAATCAATAGCCAAACAGCACGTCAGATTTATGGAACGCCGACAGAAACTGCTAACTTAATTATAGAACAAGAATTCCCAAATCCAGAAAATGCACCAGTTGAAAAGTCACCTGATTGGCAAATTGCTTTAGACGGTGGGCTAATGCTAGGTTCATTATTCACATTCATCACAGGTATCTCAATGTTGAATGCGGATGCGGGGACAACTTCTGCTTTCATGGGCTTAACTACTTTAATTATTAACTATATTGTTGCAGGTGTTGCGATGTTAATTACTTCTAAAGTTATGCCAGATTTAGATGCACCTAAAGGTGAGCGTCGTTTATGGCGCTACTTCGGAGTGTCTATTGCCGCAATGTTTGGTTGGTTCTTAATCGTAAGTATCAGTGCCGTATTACTTCCATCAGCATTGAACCCAGTCTTTGAATCAATGACTTATATCATTATTGCCGCTGTAACCTTTGGTTTACGCTTCTTATTAAAGAGACAATTAAATATTCAAGGTGGCGTATTCTAACCACCTCAAATCAACCAACCAAGTTTAACTTGGTTGGTTTTTATTATAGATGTTGAAATTCACGAACATTCCAATTTTTTATGAAGTGAATGTTAAGTATTCGGTTGATAATAAAAGCGCTACGTGGTAACTTAGTAAAAATATAGAAAAGACAAATATATAGGAGGATTTAAATGAACGCATGGAACACTAAATTTCAACGCGAAGGATATACATTTGACGATGTGATCCTCGTACCAGCAGAAAGTCATATTTTACCTAATGATGTTGATTTATCAGTAGAATTAGCCCCTAACTTAAAGTTAAATATCCCAATTTTATCGGCAAGTATGGATACAGTTACCGAATCAGATATGGCGATAGCAATGGCACGCCAAGGAGGACTAGGTGTCATTCATAAGAACATGTCAATTGAAGCACAAGCTGAAGAAGTTCGACGTGTTAAACGTTCAGAAAATGGCGTCATCTTAGATCCATTTTACTTAACTCCTCAACACACTGTTCAAGATGCTGAAGATTTAATGTCTCGTTACCGTATTAGTGGCGTTCCAATTGTTGAATCTGAAACAGACTTAACTTTAATTGGAATTATCACAAACCGTGATACACGTTTCATTAATGATAATCAAGCTCTAATTTCTTCAGTGATGACTAGAGAAGCGTTAGTTACAGCGCCAATTGGTACATCTTTAGAAGAAGCTGAACGTATCTTATTCGATCACCGTATCGAAAAATTACCCTTAGTTAACGAACAAGGTCACTTATCAGGTTTAATTACGATTAAAGATATTGAGAAAGTAATCCAATACCCAAATGCAGCTAAAGATAGCCATGGACGCTTATTAGTTGCGGCAGCGATTGGTGTGACAAGTGATACATTTGAACGTGCACAAGCATTAATTGACCAACAAGTGGATGCTTTAGTTGTCGATACTGCCCACGGACATAGTGCGGGTGTTATTCGTAAAATTAAAGAAATTCGTGACACATACCCAGACGTTACAATTATTGCTGGGAATGTTGCGACTGCTGAAGGTACACGTGCGTTATTCGATGTCGGTGTTGACGTTGTAAAAGTAGGTATCGGACCAGGTTCTATCTGTACAACGCGTGTTGTTGCAGGTGTTGGTGTACCTCAGTTAACAGCAATTTATGAAGCAGCTACTGCAGCCCGTGAATACGGAAAAGCAATTATTGCTGACGGTGGAATTAAATACTCAGGCGATATCGTCAAAGCGATTGCTGCTGGTGGAAATGCTGTTATGTTAGGTAGTATGTTAGCTGGTACTGATGAGTCGCCAGGTAACTTTGAAATTTACCAAGGACGTCGTTTCAAAACTTACCGCGGTATGGGTAGTTTAGCGGCTATGGAAAAAGGGTCAAGTGACCGTTACTTCCAATCTAAAAACGAAGCAAACAAACTAGTTCCAGAAGGAATTGAAGGTCGTGTTGCTTATAAAGGTAGCGCTCAAGATATCGTCTTCCAAATGCTAGGTGGTATTCGTGCAGGTATGGGTTATACTGGATCAGCAAACTTAAAAGCTTTACGCGAAGAAGCACAATTCATCCGTATGAGTGGCGCTGGACTTATTGAGTCTCACCCACATGATGTTAATATTACAAAAGAAGCACCAAACTACTCACGCGCTTAATTTGCTGAAGTGATTTGGTTAACGAAAATACTCAACAATGTAGTGATTAATTAGCTATATTGTTGAGTTTTTTTGTGTTCTTGGGAGCTTAGGACAGGGAATTATATAGAAGGTGCTTTGAGAATTTTTCAAGGATACAAAACGTTAAAAGGGTGCCTTGAGAAAATCTCAGAGCACCAAACCATCCCTGAGAACTTTTCAGGGATACAAAACGCGAAAAAAGTGCCTTGAGAAAATCTCAGGGCATCAAACCATCCCTGAGAATTTTTCAGGGATACAAAACGCGAAAAAAGTGCCTTGAGAAAAAGTCAGAGCACCAAAGCATCCCTGAGAACTTTTCAGGGATACAAAACACGAAAAAAGTGCCTTGAGAAAAAGTCAGAGCACCAAACCATCCCTGAGAATTTTTCAGGGATACAAAACTCGAAAAAAGTGCCTTGAGAAAAAGTCAGAGCACTAAAACCACCGTATTCGACCTAATATGAATCTTTGATTATGAGACTATGAACATTGTTTGACCTTTATATGAACATGGGGGTTATGACATGACAAGAATTTCGAGGGTGTTACAATGAGGTTGTAGTTAAGAAAAAAGAAACCCGACGCACAATAATGAAAGGATGCGATACAAATGATTCGCAGAAACAGTCGGAACTTAAAATTAACAGCCACTTTATTAGCATCGTTGATGGCACTTGGTTTTGGACAAGTTCAAACCAACGCACAAGACTTTGTTAGACCTGAACCAGGAGACGAAGCCTATCTACCAAACTACTCACTCGTGGAGCAATATTTCCCAAGTGTAGATGCAGCCGTTGAATATGCGAATGCAAATTTCAATATTGATATTCATGCTGACTTTTATGTCACTATGGATGAAAACGGTGCTTACGTTTATTATGAACTTTTAGAGGACGTTGAAGAACCTGAGGAACCTGCACCTGACCCTGAAGAACCAGAAGAAGGTACTTATGTTGTTCAATCAGGCGATTCATTATATAGTATTGCCAATGAATATGATGTTAGCGTCCAAGATATTATTGACTGGAATAACTTAGACAATGATTTCTTACAAATCGGACAAGAATTAATCGTAGTAGATCCTGGTAACGGCGAAGACCCCGAAGAACTCGAACCCGATCCAGAGGAACCAGATGATAACATTTATGTTGTTCAATCAGGTGACTATTTATATGGAATTGCTAATCAATTCGGTATTAGCGTCCAAGATATTATTGACTGGAACGACTTAGAAAGTGATTTCTTACAAGTCGGACAAGAATTAATTGTAGTAGATCCTAGTAATGGTGAAGAACCTGAAGAGCCTGACCCAGATCCGGAAGAACCAGATGATAACATTTACGTTGTTCAATCCGGTGACTATTTATACCGAATCGCGAATGAATTTGGTATTACAGTCGATAATCTGATTGATTGGAATAACCTAGAAAGTAATAGCTTATTTGTTGGTCAAGAATTAATCGTTGTTGACCCAGATAATGGAGCGGAAGAACCAGACCCAGGCGACCCTGAAGACATTATTTATGTGGTTGAAGCGGGAGATTACTTATACCGAATCGCTGCTGAATTTGGGGTAACCGTTCAAGATATTATTGACTGGAATAATCTAGAAAGTGATGCCTTGCAAGTTGGAGACCAATTAATTATTAGACAATAATTGCTCATACTAAAGAAGTAAATAAATAATATGAACCACTAGTGGAGAGGGCTAACTAAGTCATCTTCACTGGTGGTTTTAGTTATACTGAATTATGGGCTTAAATTGTGAAAAACTTATGTCATTTTGACATCATTAATCGTAACTACTATTTTTTGTGTTTAAAAAAGGTATAATAGTTATTGAGTACATTTAATTGTAAAGAAGGAGGATTATGATGCGTATATTAGTAGCAGACGATGATCGCGAAATCGTAGATCTTTTAAATATTTATCTAAAAAATGAGGGTTATGAAGTTGTAAAAGCATTTAATGGTGAAGAAGCTTTAAATCAGTTAGAAGAAAGTCAAGAATTTGATTTGGTTATCTTAGATGTGATGATGCCAAAAGTAACGGGATTAGAAGTGGTTGAAGTGATGCGTGAAAAGGATATGAGCATTCCAGTAATTATGGTGAGTGCCAAATCAGCGGATCACGAGAAAATCGAAGGCCTATTTGCTGGAGCGGATGATTATGTAACCAAACCCTTTAATCCTTTAGAGGTGATGGCACGTGTGAAATCAATTCTACGCCGTCAACATAGTTATTCAGGAATGGAGACACCAGGAGATACAATTGAGGTTGGACCTTTAGTTATACGCCGGGATTCTCATGAAGTGAGAACAAATAGCGGTACTGAAATTCAATTGACAGCTCTAGAGTTTGGAATTTTATTTCTTTTATCAAGTAACCCAAACCGTGTCTTTAGTGCGGATGAAATCTTCGAAGAGGTTTGGAATCAAGAAAGTGTTGTGAGTGCCAAAACCGTCATGGTTCATGTGAGTCATTTGCGTGATAAAATTGCTCAGGCAACTGGAGGAGACAAAGTCGTTCAGACTGTATGGGGAGTAGGCTATAAGGTTGAACGATGATAATAAACAAATCTTATCTACCCAATTAACACCTTCACAAAAGATTGATTTAATTCGTTATACCTCAAGTGTTCTCTTCATTGTATTCTTTGTATATTTAGGGATTATACTTGGCTTTGATATTGTAATTAATACCCGTTTAGATTTTCTACGTGGGGGGAATTTTTTCCAGTTTTTCCAGTTGTGGCGCATTCCATATAACCAAATTATTACGCTTATCGTATTAAGTATCGGAGGACTCATTACATATCGCCGTATGGACAGACAGCGTAAAATGATGAAGATTGGTCGTGCTTTAGAGCATTTAAACTACATATCTGAAAATAATAAATACAATTACCGAATCGAGAGTACGCAAATTGGTGAATTGACAGATATTATTGATAGTATTAATCAACTGGTTGAAAGTACAGAACATTCACTTGAAGAGGAACGACGAGCGGAAGAGACGAAAGATGAGTTAATCGCAAATGTCAGTCATGATATTCGGACACCACTCACGTCAACGATTGGTTACTTAGATGCTGTGATTCATAAGCAGTATCAAAGTGAGGAAGAGAAAGATAGCTATATTGGGATAGCG
The DNA here is from genome assembly GCF_045528645.1 of Ruoffia sp. FAM 20857. Classification (NCBI taxonomy): domain Bacteria; kingdom Bacillati; phylum Bacillota; class Bacilli; order Lactobacillales; family Aerococcaceae; genus Ruoffia; species Ruoffia sp. FAM 20857. The sequence goes on along the minus strand of NZ_JBGQRB010000012.1, from coordinate 44,770 downwards.
TACGAGAAGGCGAAGATGATGCGAACGTTAGTGAATGATTTATTCTTATATATTGAATCAGGACAAGCAACGTATTCGCTTGAAGCTCAATCCATTCCTATCAAGTTTTTCTTTGAACAATTGGCAGCTGAATTTGAGTTAACAGGTGACGAGCAAGGCGTAGACATTGTTGTAGAAGTTTACCCAGAGGATTTATTCGTACAGATTGATGTCGATAAGATGGCAAGAGTGTTCAGTAATCTGATTTCTAATGCATTTAAATACGGTTTTGGAGATGTCATTCGCTTGCGCGCTTATAAATCGAGTGATGATGCGAGTGTCTATCTGGAAACGCGAAATAACGGTGAAATACTTGCGGAATCTGAGTATAAGAATATCTTTGAGCGGAGTTACCGAACTGAGAAATCAAGAACATCTGAGATTCCTGGAAGTGGTTTAGGACTTTCAATCGTAAAAAATATCGTTGATCTACATGACGGTTTGGTTTTTGCGACTGTGGAAGATAATGAAACTGTCTTTCGTATTAAATTAAAAAATATAGAAGAGAGTGGTGGCGAATGAAGTTAAGATATTTATTTGTCATTTTGTTAATCACCTCGTTTTTATTACCGCAACAAAGTAGCCAGGCACAATCAACCGCGCCAACGATTGATGCAGTTTCTGCCATTTCAATTGATAGTGAGAATGGACAAGTCTTAATGAGCCAAAATGCAGACGAAATACTTCAAGTTGGTTCAATAAGTAAATTATTATCCGTTTATGTTGCTTTAAAAACAATTGAAGCACAAGATGAGTGGACACGCGAATCTATTGTTCCCATCTCAGATGAAGCATATCAATTGAGTCAAGATTATAATATTGGTAATGTGCCTTTAAGACAGGATTATAATTATACAGTCAATGAATTAGTCGAAGCTGTTTCAATTAATTTAGCAAATGGTGCCACACTTGCTTTAGCTGAAATGGTGGGAGAGACGGAAGCGGATTTTGTTAAAATGATGGAAACGCAGTTGTTAGAATGGGGCGTTGAAGAATTTAACCTCATTAATTCAACAGGGTTAGAAGACAATGGTGAAACCAATACCTTTTCTGCAGAAGTTGCAGCAATCATTGCCTATCATCTGGTCAATGACTTTCCGGATTATTTAGATTATAGTGATCAAGCAAAAGCAGTGTTTAAACCGAATACGGATGATGCGATTGATATGAATAATTATAACCAAATGCTAAAAGGAAAGCCTTATGAACGTGAAAACGTCCTAGGTTTAATGCCAGGATCTTCCGAACAAGACGGCAATAGCTTTGTCGGTTATTCGAATGAAGATGAGTTTGGTATAATTACAGTTGTATTAGGAACTGAAGATGAAGATACTCGCTATGAAGAGACAGATCGTCTCATGGACTACAGCTATAGTGCTTATATGAAAGAACTTGTTGTAAGCGAAGGGCAACCGACGACACAGGTGAATACCATCAAAGTAGAAGGTAGTTCCGAAAGTGAAGCGGAGCTTATCTACGGCGAAAATATGTCCTTAGTTGTTCCAATTATTGATACCGCTCCGCGTTTGGAGTACGAATTCTCAAGTAATGACGCTTTATTTGAAGATAGAAGCTATTTAGTGGCACCGGTTGAACAAGGAGAAGTCGTTGGAGAGATGACTATCTACGGTGCTGGCACTGAATTTACGTATTTACCTTCGACGAAAGGGAACCACGTTCCAGTCGTTCAAGCAGAGCCCATTGAAGAAGCAGCCTGGTATGTGAATGGCTGGCATTCCTTCTCAAACGGCGTGAGTAATACGTGGGAGTCCACACGACGATTCTTCGTTGATTTGTTTAATTAGTCAGTGAATTAAGAAAGGATTGGATATAATGAGTCAATTTGAAAAAGCAATATTTGCTGGAGGGTGTTTCTGGTGTATGGTTCATCCATTTGATGAAATGGATGGAGTTGAAGCGGTTGTTTCAGGTTATACTGGAGGCCAGACTGAAAATCCGACCTATGCACAAGTAACAAGTGGTGAAACAAATCATACAGAAGCGGTTGAAATTACCTTTGATCCAGAAAAGATAACGTACCAACAATTGCTTGATATTTATTGGTCAAGTATGGACCCAACAGATGCGACGGGTCAATTTTATGACCGTGGAACATCTTATCGTCCGGTGATATTCGTTAATTCTGAAGAGCAACGTCAATTAGCTAAAGAATCAAGAGAAGCTTTGGATAAGAGTGGGCGATTTGGTAAACCCGTCGTTGTACCGGTTGAAGACGCAAAACCATTTTATGAAGCAGAAGATTATCATCAAGATTATTATAAGAAAAATCCTGAACACTATAATCGTTATACTATTGGGTCAGGACGAGCAGCGTTTGTTGAAAAGCATAAACAATAATGAATAGAGTCCGTCAATGAAGTTTCTAACAAATTAATTTTGTTGGAAATTTTTTTTGTGGTTAGTTATGTAAATGCTATAATAAGTTTAGAGAAAACCAAATAATGACTAAAGGAAGCGATTAGAATGATAATTAGAGCATTAGAAAAGAATGACTTACCTTCGATTCATATCATCAATAATGAGCGCGAGATGATGGCCTATTGGTTCGAAGAGCCCTATGAATCCCTTGATGAATTAGAACGATTATATGATAAGCACCTCTTCGATTCTTCTGAAAGACGCTTTGTCATTGAAGTCGCCGGTGAGTTTGTTGGGGTTGTTGAATTAATGGAAATCGATTATATTCATCGTAATTGCGAAATACAAATTATTGTCATTAAACGATTCCGTGGACAAGGCTTAGCACAAAAGGCTTTACGAAAAGGAATTGAGTATGCTTTTTCAATTTTAAATATGCATAAAGTATATTTAATTGTGGATGCAAATAATCATCCAGCGGTCCATATCTATAAAAAATTAGGCTTTAGACAAGAAGGAACAATGAAAGACCACTTCTATACAAATGGACAATATCGGGATGCTTACTTTATGGGTATCTTGAAAGACGAAGTAGAATTTGACTATGTAAAATAAAAAAGATCCACTACTGACCAAAATATCAGTAGTGGATTTTTTGTTGTACCAAGTATTAATAGAGTTCGTGAATGTCATCGAAGTTTTCGCGTTCTTGTTCAATTTGGGCTTTATTACCAATCACGGCAATGGTCCCTTTATCAATCACTGAGCGGAATCCTTCACTTAAGACAGTTAAGCTTGCTTCAGTTGTAGCTAAAACTTCTTCCTTAAGTTGAATCACATCAGCTGTCGTACGGCCCACTTGGTGACGAGAGAATGCACGCTTTCCTTTGTGATAGGCAGACAATGGTTGGTCTAAATTACTTAATGTACCAATGATTGCTTTTAGTAAGCTGGCGTCATCAAGTTGCAAGGTTTCAATAAAATCTGGAATCCCTTGATACGTTTGGATTGTCTTCTTAATATTAGGGTCGCGGTATGAACTTAATTGGAAATCTCCATTTAAGTTGTGACGGAACATCGAACCGTATGCGCCACCTTTAACTCGAATATTATTCCATAAGTAATCGTAACGTAAGAAAGTAGATAAGACGAGTGAAGATCCAGAATAAGTCAATTCATTCGTCGCGTCTGAGGCGAAACCAACATAGTTTACATCTTGAGCAGTAATAAAGGCTTCATTCTTTTTCTCGCCGGCTTCATACGTCACAGCAGCGCCTAAAGCGTCACTTCTTAAAGAAGCAAAAGCTTCGGTAAAGGTTGTTTTCACATCTTCTAAGCGATTTTCTTCACCAATATAAAGTGCATGAATACGTTGTTTATTTAATAAACGTTCTAACATATTTTGAAGTTTTTCACTTAAGTCACTCATATCATTGGCTTTAATTTGTTTTAAAAGCTCTTTCGTGAAATTAAATTGATCAATCCCGTTAATTAATTCCCCTAATTTGCTGACAGGTTTCACTTGGCTTAAGGCACGTGAAGCAGCGATCACATGAGCAGTGGAGTTAATATCATCTTCAAAATCAGACACATGACGTTGAGTGATATTTAATAATTCAGTTCGGTCAGTAAACTGAGTTCCTGTCATAATTTCATTAATTAACTCAACTAATTTAGTAAATGATGTTTCCAGTGATTTACCTCGTAATGTAAAGTAAGGTTTTGCTTCGCCAGTCACTGTTTCATAAACTACGACGCCCCCGTGAATACCACCCGTGTGTAAGTCAATTTGCGTTTGCAATTCTGCAACAGAATAATTTTCAGTCGGTAAGTCACCTAATAATTGGCTTAAATAACTTAATAATAAGTAATCTTCCCCTTCAAAGTCAGACACATCAAAGTATAGATCAAGGTAATCAATTCCAGAAGTAAATTGGTCCGCGTGATACAGTGTTGTTCCTTCGAATAAAGTACTTTCAGTTAAAGGATAATCTTCTGTTTCAGTGGATAAATCTTCTTTATCTAATGTCGGAATTGCCGCTAAATCCTCTGCTTTATCTGGAGCCTCTTGACGAGCGATGAGCGCTTGTGTTTGCTCAACTAATGTATCAATTTCTTGGTCAGAAAGGCTTGCTTTGTACTCTTGTAAAGCTTTGAATGTTTCTTTTTCAAAAGCATCATTTTTTCCAGGTTCAGCTTTTAATACGATGTTCACACGTCTAGTATTATTCAATAATTTATCTTGAATCAATTGTTCAAAGTAACCTTCTTCAGATAATTTTGCTAATAAATCAAGTTTATCTGAGAATTCCAGTGAAACGAAAGGAGATAAATCATATAACCATGTGTTTAATGAACTAATCGCATAAAGAACGCCGCGTGGATTACTTTCCGAGATGGCAGATTCTTTTAAGCGGAAAGTGATTTTGTTTAAGGCTGCTTGAATTAATTCTTTTGAGATACCATCTTTAACGATGTCTGTTAAAGTGGACTCAACCACTTCTTTAAAGCGGTCCATATTGTTTTTGTCACTATATTTTGCATCGATTGAGAAGACTGCAGGATAGCCGACTTGGAAGAAATCACCATTAATGTCCCCGCCAATTTCAGCTTCGAGTAAGGCTTTCTTTAAAGGCGCTTGATTATTACCAAATAAAATCTCAGCTAACACACGTAAACCGTGTTGCTCTAAGGAATCTGAAGCTGTTGCGGTATGCCAAGCAATCGCCAAGTAATCTTTTTTATCGGGGTCATCGCCGTCTGTAATTGAATAGGTTAATTCAACATCTTCTTCCTCAGGTTGAGTTGCTTCAAAAGTTAAATCAACGGCTGGCTCATCCAATTGACCTTTGCCATCAAAGTAAGAAGCAAGTAAGCTAAAAGCGTGATCCGTATCTAAATCTCCGTACAGAATCGTTAATGAGCTACTTGGATGGTAGTGTTTCTCATGGAAATCAAGAAAAGCTTCTTGTGTTAAAGACGGAATGGTAGATGGTAATCCACCTGATTCGAATTCATACGGTGTTCCTTTGTATAAATACTTTTGAATAGCTGTATACAATTGGCTGTCAGGTGAGGCTGTCGCACCTTTCATCTCATTATAAACAACACCCTTGTAGATTAAATCATCTTCAGCATTTTCTAAATGATAATGCCAACCCTCTTGTTCAAGAATTTGTGGATTTGAGTAAATCAGTGGTTGGAAGACCGCATCTAAATAAACGCTCATCAAATTCGAAAAATCTTTTTGATTAGTTGATGCGACGGGATAAATTGTCTTATCCGAGAAAGTCATCGCATTAACAAAGGTGTTTAAAGAACCTTTGATTAGTTCAACAAAAGGCTCTTTCGATGGGAATTTCTTTGAGCCGTTTAAGACCGAGTGTTCTAAGATGTGGGCAATCCCATTATCATCGTAAGGGGGTGTTTTGAAAGCAATTGTGAATGCTTTATTTGTGTCATCATTATCTAAGTGTAATACTTGAGCACCAGTTTCTTCATGCTCATATAACTTACCAATTGAATGAATATCGTTTAATTCTTTGGTTTCGATTAATTTAAAAGTCATACAATCCTCCATTGTAAAATTTATTATACTATTAGCATATTTTATCTGGAATTGATACTTAATACAAGGAAAGGGGCCTTTCAAGACAAAAGAACCCCTCAGGAAAATGCTAAAATAAAAAAGATATTCAATATTCTGGTTAATTTACCAGAATTATTGAATATCCTTGTTGTAAAGAAGTCAGTTGGGAGTGTTTGCTAAGATTCATGCTATCTTGCACCACCGCCGCCACCTCCGCCGGCACCGCCACCTCCACCTGAAGATGTCGCACCACCAGAACCGCCACTGCCTCCACCAGCGACAACTGAATTAAAACCACCACTAGAAAGGCCAGTTGACCAATTTCGTCTGAAATGCATCGTACTATGCCAGTAATGAGTCGGTGTATAAGTCGTGCTACTGTCATCATAAGCTTTTTTCATTGGAAGAATATCTTCGTATTGCTTCGCAATCCTTGTTGCTGCGCCACCAATCAGCGCCCAGACTAAAATACTAGATAATTGTGTATCTTCTTGAACATGATCTACCTCAACATCATCTAAATAAGCGACATATTGTGTAATATGATTGAATAACTCTTCACCTTTGGGTGTTGATTGAGGAATTGCGATTGTTTGCTTCCAAACTTTGTCTTCAACAACATTGAGATACCCAGCATCTTCTAGATATTCTATTGAACGCGCTTTAAGAATGAGCTCGAATTTTGTTACTTCGTCCGCATGTTCTTTTGCCCATTCCATCATAACTGTGGAATCAATTTCACCATGAGAATCCGAAGCATCGAGTAACATGATCCACATGCCTTCCTCGATTGTAGAATCTTCAGGGTTCTTCTCAATCCATTCGTCAAAAGCCATCGCCGGTTGTTGTTGATCGAAATCTTTAACATGAATATAGGTTGTGTATTTATCACCAAAAAATTTATCGCTCTTAAAAGTTTCAATTTCAATGAGGTCTTCACTTAGCCATTTAGTTAAGTAAGCTGCAAAATAATCTTCAAAGAAACCTGCTTGCAGTTCTTGGAGTAAGAATGCGATATTAGCAATGTCATCACCGTATTCAGGAACTACATCGGTTGTTTTGCCTTTATTCATTTTTATTCGTTCTGCTCCGGTAACCATCGCATTGTTCTCGCGTTTTATTTTTCGAACTTTGAAGAAATATACCATGCTTGCAGTGAATATACCTAAACCTGGAATAAACGTGATTCCAAATATGAGCCAAAAAATCCAACTACTATCTGACAATGATGAAGATTCATTGTAAGAGGATCCTTCGTTGGCCATCTCTCTTTGTTCTTCAAGCGTCATATCTACACTTGCGCTAGTATTAAATAAATCCGAAGGAAACTGCAGCAAGACCGTGACATTGTTTCTATCATCAAGTGATTCTTCTGAAGTCCAAACAATTTTCTCCCCTTGCATCTGGATATCACCATCAAAGCCGTAGCCCCAGAAGTTTGTATTATCCTGAGATAAGCCGACTGGAGAATCAATCGTTAAAGTTAAATCCTCTGTTGGAATACCTAGGAATGTATCAAAGTTCCATAGTAAGCCTTGCCCGTCATTTAAATTCCGGACGACATTCGACAACGTATAAGTTAGCTGGTAAGTTTTATCCCCGTGCTCACCCATACCCCATACGAGCTCTGCATCATCGTCATCGCGAATGATACCGTAGTATCCTTCTTTTTCTTCTAAAGATTGATCTGAATCCCAAACAGGATTAAAGTTATAACCTTCCACTGAAAAATTCGATACTTCTGAATCTTGTAAGTTGTTCAACTCAATATATAATTCAGTCCCATCATCAGCCGTCATGTTACGAGTTTCTTCAACAATTGCTGATCCATCTTCTTGAAGTTCCACTGAAATATCAATGGAATGAATTTTATTATCGGCAAATACTTTTTCCCCTTGCAAGGTGAGGGCAGTAGCGAGTATAATACTGAGAGTAAATAGAATACGTCTCATATTTTTTCACATCCTTTTGTTTGTATATTCAGTTTACCATATATCAAAAGCCCGACATAACAGTAACCAGCGCGTTTTTGATAAATAATAAAAAAACTTTTTAAAAAGTGTTGACAAAAGGTATGGAAATATCGTATTATATATAGGTCGTCAAAACGACTCGCTAGCTCAGTCGGTAGAGCAACTGACTTTTAATCAGTGGGTCGCAGGTTCGATTCCTGCGCGGGTCATACTAATCTCATCATAATAGTGATTAGTTAATAAACAACAAGCCGGCTTAGCTCAGTTGGTAGAGCATCTGATTTGTAATCAGAGGGTCGAGGGTTCAACTCCTTTAGCCGGCATAACATACACTACATCCTTACTTCGGTAGGGATGTTTTTTTGTGCTTATTTTTATAATCTACTTATAGAAAAAAACTAATTTTTTCTATAAGTAATCATTCAAGTGTATGTATGAGTATTTCGAAAAACTGAAAAGTTGTTCCATAAGTTGTTCCATAATTGACTTACCCAATGTTTTGGATTGTAAATACGTAGTTTATAAGCTCATAAAATTCGCAAATTTGTCTGCAGCATCTTCACGTCTATTTTCAGTAACATGGTCATATATATTCATTGTGGTTTCTATACTTGAATGACCCAATCTTTCTTGTACTTCTTTCATTTCAAGACCAGCTTCAAAGAGCAAGGCACAGTGAGTATGTCTGAATCCATGGACATTGATATGTTTTAAATCGTGAGTCTTAATAATACGTTGAAGCGCTGTCCCGATATAGTAAAGATTAAGGTGATGATTTTCTTTATTCGTAAAAACCAATTGATTAGGACCATTTGAGTTATACCCAAGACTTAATAATTGTTTTCGCTGAACCTTCCTCCATTGTGTTAAGATTTTTAATGTTTGAGGATCTAATGAAATAGTTCGTTTACTGGACTGAGTTTTCGGTTCTTGGAAGACTGATTTATGTTCACCTTCAGCAATAACCCTTCTTACTGATAATGTCCCATTAACCTCGTCAATGTCCTTCCATTTTAACCCTAAAGTTTCACCACGTCGTAAGCCTGTGAAGGCCAGAAGATGGAACATAACATTCTTGATTTCATTTTCGGTTTCACTTACACACTTAAGAAAGTGAAGTAACTCGTTCTTGTTATAGAATGGAGCATCGTAATGTTTCTTGTGTGTATTTTTTGGTCGAATTACTTTGGCCATTGGATTATCTGTACAGTAATTTAAACTAATAGCATACTTGAATATCCGATTAACTACACTTACTAACATTGTTGCTTTGGTATATGATGAATACCAGTTATTAACGATGTCTTGACACATTTCAACTGTAATCATATCCATATAGTAATCTTTAAATAAAGGTAATATACGAATGTCAGTTGCCCGTAGCAATAATATATAAGTATTTTCTTTAACCGTTAGTTTATATTGTTTAAACCACATCCGATAAACGTCTTCAAACCTTATACGTTTAGGTTCTTTTTTTAATGTTCCTTGATTTTCCTCGAATTCAACTTCTTTTCTTGCAATAAAAATCTTTGCTTCTGTTTTAGTATCAAAACCTTTTTTACGAAGCATAACTTTTTTACCTGTGAACACATCTATTCCAATGTAATGGTGTACTTCATATTTAATTTTTCCATTTTTCAATGTATATGGTTCTATCATTTTTATTTTTCTCCTATCTTACGTGCCAGCGTGATAGAAGATTTTAAACTCTAAATATTATTATACGTATAAGTAATTGACACAACATCTCCAAGAACCGCTGCGTCAGCGATCGTATAAATTTTACTGTAGCGATTCCCCGCAATAAACAACACATTATCGCCTTCATACTTTATGATACGCACTAATGGTGTAGTTTCTCCATCGGGTAGTATAACGACTAAACTCCCATCTTCAGCATTCGTTTCATCTTTAGCTAGAACGAGTGCATCTTCAATAATATGCGGTCTCATTGCTGTATCCTCCACTTTATAAAATGATAAGTTACTTGTTACGATACTCTTGACCGGAATCTCGATAGATTCTTTACTAATAAATTGCCCGTTAACTACTTTATCTATAAGTGGTACAGCAATTACGTCGAGTATCTTTGAATCTGACCAACCTAGCAGGTAGGCAGGAGACACTTCAAGTACAGTAGCTAATTCATGCACCACATCAATTGGTACTTGGCCTGCCTCATATCGGAAAACACTACTACGACCTTTCCCTATTAAAGTAGCTAGCTCTGATAACGATAAGCCTTTTTCTTCCCTAGCCTTTTTTATTCGATTCACTTGTTCCAATTATTCACCTCCTATTTGTTAATCTATTAATCATTATAATGAACGCTCTCATATTTAGCAACATATAAGTGATGAATCGTTCCACAAAATGAAATAATTGCTTGATTCATTTATAGAAATTATGTAAATTATGAATAGATTATTAATTCAATTAATCAATAATCTTAATTCATGCATATTTTAGGAGGATTCATGGAAATTATTAACAAGAACTTATTGAAAGCAAAAATTGCGGAGTGTGGTTTAAATAATGGTGTGTTAGCTCAACTAATAGGCGTTAATCGCGGAACGATAAGCAATATTTTGAACGGTAAAACGAAACCCAGTTATGACGTCATCAATGGCATGATTTTCACTCTAAATCTCACCTCAGAGGATTGTTTTAAAATATTTTTTTCAGTTAATACAATTGGTTTTGAGTACGACAACAAAACGGCGGAAGCTTGCTGATGGAAGTTATGACTACAGAAAAAGCATTTGAATGTATAGCAAACAATATGTTCAAGGTACACTCAGTAACAATCTTCAATCATATTAAAAAAATGGAGTTACGTATTGAAGAGCTTGAGCGTGAAAAAAGAAAAGCATACCTCAAACAAAAAGAAGTATGTTCAGAGTTTGGTATAGGTCACTCGACTTTAAAGAATTGGGTTTCTAATGGTTTACCAGAAATTTGGATTGAGAATCGCGTCTACTATGACCGAAAAGATATAGAAACATATATGGATAAACATAAAATTTAAAAGCGTGCCAGCGTGAAAGGAAATAAAGTTTTATGACTCAATTAATGTTATCTAGGAATTTAAATGTAATTGAATCAGAAATTAAAATGTATAAAGAATCTATGGGACGGTCTGTTTTTGAAATAGGACGCCGTTTAAATCATGTAAAAGAGAAAGATTTGGTGCATGGCCAATTTATAGATTGGTTAAGTAATATAGGTATAGAACGACGCAAAGCTAATCGAATGATGCGTATTGCTAAAGAATTATCTGAAGATGAGACAACGTTGTCGCACTTAGGTGTGACTGCTTTAGAGCTAATCGCATCACTTCCAGAAGAAAGCAGACATACTCCTGCAATGACGAGTAGTGGTGCTATAAAACCACCAATAGATATGACAGTAAGAGAACTTAAAGAGATGAAAAGTAGCATTAATACGGAAAGTGAACCTGTTAAACCCACTCAAGAAGTAATACAGCCACCTAGACAAAGAGAACAAGACAGACTGCATATAGAGACACTAGAGTATGAGCTCGAGTCAATGAAGATGAGATTTGCTCAAGTGAATCAACAATATGAAGATGTTCTACAACGTGAGGAAGAGTCTAAAGAAAAAGCGGATCAACTTGATACTTTGAAAAGAGAACTTAATCAAAATAAAACTGAACTTGGAAAAATTGAATCACAAATTGCGAGTACACTTGATTTGCATGACTTAAAACGAACTGTAGACACATTACTCATAACAATATCACCTATGAAGTACCATTCAACATTTAAAGCAAGTAGCAATAATATGGATTTACATCAGAAGTTTGAAGAGATAGTTACTTCAGTTAGTCAGTGGTGTGAGGATATGTACGGGTTATTACATAAATCAAACATTATAGAAGCAGATTTTGAAGAATACGATTACTAGGAGGACCTTATTATGAATAATGAGATGGTAGCAACAAATCAATTTCCGAAGTCTTTCAGTCAAATGATGGAGCATTATAGTGAGACCTTACAATTAATTAAATCGCAAACAACTCAAATAAAACAAATTGATGATCGATTAGATTATATAGAGAATAAACAACCCATTAATCCGGTTATCGCAAGCTTTTTACAACAGCAACGTAAACAGATTGTTATTGAGCTTTTAGGCGGTAAAAGCTCACCAGCTTATAAAAATCGTAAGATAAGTGGGGCAGTATATAGAGAAGCTGCTAGTGCGTTTAAAAAGCATTTTAAAATACCAAGATACGACCTGTTAAAACGTGAAGACCAAGAAAGTGCATTAAACTTTTGGACTGGATGGCTTCCGTCTGAGAGCTTACGAAAACAAATCCTTGAAGCAAATAAAGTGAAGTAGGAGGAATGGACATTAATGGCGCCCCCAAAAAGAGTGATACCAATTTCATTTTGGACTGACCCATATGCAGTAGAAAACTATTCAGTTGAAGATAAGTATTTCATCTTATATCTTATGACGAATCCGGCAACGACCCAGGTAGGAATTTATCGCTTATCAAAAAAAGTCATGAGCTTTGAAACCGGCTATACTACTGACGTAATTAACGTGCTTTTAGACCGATTCGAAAACAAATACAATCTAATTATCTATAGTTCTGAAACACAAGAGATAACACTACTTAAATCATTAACTTACAGCATTATGAAGGGCGGGGATCCAGTTGCACAGTTATTAAAAAGTGAGCTGTCAATGGTCCTTAACCCAGACTTGATACTTCAAACTTATATGAGTTTGCAAAGCTTTTTTGAAACGTCTGTAAGAGTATTCGACCAAACAATTAAAAGACTCTTTGAGTTAGAGCTACAGAAAAGGAATATTCCATTTTCTATGACTTTTACGAGTAATGAGAATGAGAACCAAAATAATAACTACAACCAAAATAATAATGATAATGATAATAATAACCATAATCATATTCGTGGCTATGAATCGCCCCCCGAATCGATAGGCGAATCAGAGACATCATCAAATTATATTAATAAAGGTATTATTTACTATGAGCACCACTTTGGTAAACCAACACTGGAAGTTATAGAGCAAATAGAGTACTGGACTGAATTACTTTCAGTGGAAAAGGTTGTAGGTGCACTTGCACTATCTAAAACAGCAACTTATCCTCTGAAGTATGCATCAAAGATACTTTCAAATTGGCATAAAGATAAAGAAGGGAAATCAGCATAGTGAAATATTTTGCAGCGTATGATCAAATTAACAAGGTAAAGATTGGAAACTTATATAATTCTATCGATGAAGTATTAGAAGCAGCAACGATTACGATTCTTGAATTTTTTGATGATAAATCAAATAAAACAAAAGAGGTTTTTGGTGCCGATGCAGAGTCATATTTTAATAGTCGCATCGGTGATATGTATCGCTTTAGTATTTATCAGATTGATGAAAATGATGCGATTAGCTATATTCACACAACTGATTTGTGGCAAATAGCAAGATTATCACGAGAATCATATATCATAAAGGGTGTGTTGAGTATTAGTCATGACACAATTAACACAGAGTTTATTGAAGCAACAACGGTGTCTGAATATTATTTACGCATCGTATCAAATTTAGAGAATTTACAAAGAGTAGTATGTACGAAGCGTGCAACAATGCTGATTGTAGATACATATATATCCATTATACGAATTAAAGATATTCTAAATATTAAAGATGACGTTTTAGAATATCAATACTATCCGGATTTAGATACATTTGAGCAATTAGGACTGATCGCAAGAGGAATGTTATCTGGTTATGACATATCATTTTCACTAAACCTGCTTATTTATTATATTTGGGGGCTAACGGAGATCAACTTTGATACTGATTTTGTTAAATGTATATCAGAGGGAGTTAAGGATAGAGCTGAGTTCTATAAACAAGCTATCTAAAGACGATTAGTCTAGTACTGTAATAAAGCTTCACCACCAAGCGAATAGCGAACGATTGGTTCGATTGAGTCCAGCTGGAGCCCGCGAGGGCGGGAAGCGGTCACGAAAGCGAAACAAGAAGAGAGCTGTTCGCTTGGTGGTGATATTTCTATGCTTAAAGCTTGTTCATAAATTATGCTTCATCATCTAAAACTTCAAATTCAGATGGATATTCAAAGTTTGTTTTTAGAATCATTTCAGAGAACTTTATCATTTTCTCAGCCTCTTCTTTTGTAGCTATTTCTATCTCATGTGTGGAACTATTACCTTGAATTCTAATCGAATCAACCCATACTCTGCTTCTTGCGGTAATATAATTTTCTTCTTCAAGATAGTTTACGTATTCTATAAATCGTTTATTGCTTTCAGCACCAAGTTCTACAGCAATATGCATTAATAATTTTCTACATAATAAAACCACTCCAGTATAGGCTCTAGCTGAAAATGAATCTCGTGCTTCTGTGTATACTTTGTTTAGCATTTCTGGAAGATTCTTAACATCTTCACCATATCTTAAACCTGGAATTTGACCTTCTTCAATTAGAAAAGTAGGTAAGTTGCAATAACTACAAATATAAACACCATAATTTTCAATCTGCTTATCAGTATTGGTAGTACTAAACATTTTCAAACCACGTTCTGATGAAGTATGTCTACCGCAATGACCGCAATGAAAAGCATTAATTGCTGGATAAGAATCACCTTTCCAGTAAAAATGTTTTTTTAACTCATGAACAGAGCTATTTAAATCAAAATTTGTCATTTAAGTCCCCTCCTTGAAAATCAATATATCAAAGTTTAATAGAACAAGCGAGAGAATTGTAAGCGATTAAATATCTATGATGTGTTCTTTATTCACATCCACATCAGAAAATTGCTCTCTCCTTGTTTCGTACTCGTTGCCGCTTCCCGCCCTCGCGGGCTCCAGCCGGACTCGTCCGAACCAATCCGTTCACAATTTTCTGATGTGGATTTTAAAAGACTTATCCTCAGGATGAGCAAAAAAACATAAATTTAAAAGTAACCGTATTTAGGCTAAAAAGATGCCTATTTACGGTTATTTTATTTGCCAATAATTAGGTCGATTAACCAAGTTGACGAGCCGATTGGTCTGGTAAATTGCCAGTAGAAAGATAATATTAATAGTATAAAGACATAAGTTAATTTGACTCACAAATCCTATTCAGATGCATTTTATAGGTGATTTGAAACCTCATTATTAGAGTCAGTCAATCTAAATCCCCAGAAAAGCCATGGGGTGACAATAAATAGAAAATTTTCGTTATTAATAGTGAAGCGCTTTAAATATTAAGTAAAGGAGGGATAGCATGAAAGAGTTCTTATCTGCAAGCTTAAAACTTCAAGCGATTAATCCAGTTACTGAAGAAAAAACAACAGTGACGTTAAGAGATTTAACACAGGATGCACCAGCAGCTGAAGTTCAATCAGTTCGTAATGCACTTCAAAGTGTTATGCAAGAGCCAATTGCACAAACAACAGCGGTTGAAACTTACTTCTATAGTTAAGCCATTTAGCATATTAAGTTAGAAAGGAGGGATAGTCATGGAAGAAACTTTAAATCTAGAATTACTATTTAAAGATGAAGGTGGAGCTTCAAAGAAAATTTCAATTAAAAATCCAAAAGAAGGATTATCTAGTCAAGAAGTTCAATCTGCACTTGATACTATTGCGGGAGCGGAAATTTTCGTTGGAGTAAACGGAGATTCATATGCAGTAGGTACTGCAGCACGTTATGTACGTCGTGCAGTTGAAGAAATCTATGTTGCTTAGTATTAAACCATATTGGCCTCGCTTAATGCGGGGCTTATTTTTTTAGAAAGGAGGGCTTATATGTCTTTAATTGAGTTAGGTAGTTTAGCGGGAGCGATGGTTGCTGTTATTACATTAACAACAAAGATTATTAGTTTAATAACGTCTATTCAAAATCTTATTACTCGCCTAGATGTGATGCAACGAGATTTAGAGTACAACACGTTAAAAATTCGTGAAGTAACTAAGCAAGTGAATTCACATGAATCAAAATTTTTTGTAGTTGAATCAAAATTGAATGATATCCAAAGAACTTTAAAGGAGAACCTAAATGATATCTTTAAATAATAGAGTATATGACTCACTGAAGTGGTTTGTTTTAATCGTTTTACCGGCAGTTTCTGTTCTGATCCAAGGATTAGGCGACTTATATGGTTACTCAAGTTCTGATGTAGTTGTATCTACAGTTAATTTATTCACTGTATTTATTGGAACTATTTTACAGATTTCATCAAAAAATTATTATGATGGAGGTACAAATAATGGTAACAGCACAATCAGTTATAGCTAAGGCACGTGAGTATCTAGGAGTTCAAGAAGGCACACAAGCACACCACCGCATCATAGATGCTTATAATCAAGTTAAGCCTGTACCCGTTGGTTATCTAGTAAAATATAGTGATGATTGGTGTGACACGTTTATAAGCTTTATTGCTGATAGAGCAGGAGCAAGTCAATTGATTGGTCGTGAGTGTGGGGTGCAGAGGCATATTGCTATTTTCAATGAACTAGGGATTTGGATTGGAAAGAAGTTTCCTAAAATGGGCGATGTTGTCACATTTGACTGGGATTCTAATGGATGGGCGGACCATATTGGCTTTGTTGAGAAAGTAGAGAATAATCGCATCACAACGATTGAAGGGAATAGTAATGGACGAGTAGAGCGCAATACTTTCGCATGGAATGATAAGCGGATAAAAGGGTATGCACGTCCGAAGTACAAGATTATAGGTGAATTAAAGAAAACTATTGATGAAGTAGCAAAAGAAGTGATAGCTGGAAAATGGAGTACCGGACAAGCTAGAATCAGTGCATTGCTAGAAGCAGGTTATGATGCGAATGCTGTTCAGTCTAAGGTAAATGAGTTGCTAATACCGACTGTAGACAAGCCTATTAACTCAAGTGAAGTGATTTCTCTATCATACAATGGAGCTATTTTATCTAAAAAGTATGTAGAGAAGATCCTGTCTTTAGCCAATGAATATAAAATATTACCTAGTCTTTTAATTGTCATGTTACATTTTGAAGGGTTATGGGGCAATTCCAATGTAGCAAAGATTGATAATAATTGGGGTGGAATGACTTGGTCTACGTCATATGTAGGTAATCCTAAAGTAAATAAGACTAAAGGCAGTAAAAGACCAAGTAATGAGGGTGGAAATTATATCCATTACTCTACCGTAGAGGATTTTCTTGAAGACTGGGTGTATTTACTCCGTCCAAATGGAATCTATAAAGTAAGTGGTATAGGCAATTTTAAAGAAGCTGTAAAAGGACTATTTAAAATTGGTGGTGCGAAGTATGATTATGCTGCATTAGGGTATACAGATTACTTAAGTCGGATGGAAGCCCGTAAAGATGCGATTGAAAAGCAGAATCCTAGTGTCTTAGGTAAGTTAGATAATTTGTTTAACGGTGGAGGTACTCATAAGGAAGCATCTAGAAAGTATAAGATTGCTCCATCTGCGACCAAATGGTTAACAGGCGAAGCTATCGCATCATTTGCGAAAGATTTAGAGTTTGAACTGATTGAAGAAAAAGAAGTTGTAAATCAAGCATATCTACTCGGGAACGACGGTGTTCCAATTGGTTGGTTACTTGATGAGGATGTAGTATAAGCCTGTTAAATGTATGAATTTTTGGTAAATAAGCTATCTTAATTATTAAGCAAATCACGCAACTCATTAGCGTAGCGAATGGTTCATTCGAGTCCGGCTGGAGCCCGTAAGGGCGGGAAGCGGTCACGAGAATGAAACACCGAGCGGAGCTAATGAGTTGCGTGATTTTTATATTGCATACTGATAATTCTGTTTACTTTTTATTTAATGATAGTGCATGACGTAAGTACTCATAAGTTCTAACTTGTTGGTTATCAGATTGCATACTTACTTTGAATATAAAGAAGTGATCGCGATTGTCCTTCGAATAGGGAAATGGTAAGCGGAAGTAATTAACTTGAGCTTCGCTCATAGTAAGTAGTATGTTTTCTGTTAAAAATGGTAAAGGGATGACCATATTTGAATACTTGTTAAAATCAGTTTTAAATCGGTTGTAGTTGTCACTAAAGTAATCAAACTGCACGCTGCTTCTATTTAATTTTGTAAAGTCCATAAAATACCTCCTTAATGAAGCAATGTTCGTTAATTATAAGAACAAATGTTCGCATCGTCAAGGAGGTTTTTCCATTGAATGTTCTGCGAACAATCAATCTTGGATTAGCGAAGTGAAATTGATATGTAATATCGACACACGCAAAAAGCGCGTGAGTCACCTAACTATGGTAATAAAAAAATACCGAATTAATCGGATAACCGACAAATTCGATACAAGGTTGGTATGTGAGAAATTATACTTTATAACAATGAAATTTCAGAAATACATGATAAATTACAAAAACAAGATATTACACCTAAAAGAGCAGACGAAATGAAAGCCGAGCTTAAAGCGAAAATAACCGAAAAACGAGATTCTGCTACCGATTCTATTGAAAAAATGCTGAATCAAGTTAGAGAATCAGAATTAAAGCGTATTGAGGGCAACCGCCAAACAGTCACTCAAGAAGTAATGAATGAATTGAGTTTACTAAGTCAAATTGATGTGGATCACGATGAATTATTAGAGTATGCAGAAAAACATTTGAATAGTCCGCTAGTGTTAAGACGTATTGCTGATATTGCAAAGCAAAAAGAGATTCCCTTTGCTTTACCAGATAGCGAAGAAGTTAAACTTGAAAAAATATTAAATCGTATTAATGGTGACGTTAATTATGTTACCGAGCTAATCAACGGTGGAGATTTAAAACTAGCCAAAGGCAAATTAGCGTTTTTAAACGATGGTACAGTTGAAACGTATGATAGTATGCTTATTGATTATAGCGGCAGTAGTAATCTATTAAAAGATCACACTGTTGTTCAAGAAGCAAAGAAGCTTACTGAATCGAATAATAACGAAGTACCCGTTAATGAAAATAACATTCCTAATGCTGACGCAGTTGTTGCTAAAATGCGCCTAGCTTTTGCATTCTTCATATTTTCATCTCCTAACTATTAATGTTAAGATTAGGATAAAGTATATCGAAATATAATTCAAATATTATGCAATATATTGCTAAGGGAGATGTTAGTATGCGAAAAAAAGAAATATTAAATCTAATTTACATTGGGGTTTTAACTGTATTCATAAAGTATATACTAGATGTGTTTTTTCAAGTTTTATTTGATAGAAGTTTAGCAGATATCGTTAAAGAGTTTGTTCAAAATATATTGAATAAATAGAGTAATAACTAAAAACTATTAGTAACAAAATTACACGATGAATTGGTCTCTGGTTAGAGTATTATACTAGTGAATCACACTACTATATCTGGAATTCCGCTTTACGTTCTCCTCTAGAAACTTCGTCTTTATATTGCTTTCTAATACGTTTTAACGTTGCTACGCTTATACCTGTGATTGTAGCTGACTCTGCGATACTATTGGTTTGCATTATATCAATTGCTTTTAAATATCTAACGCTTAATTTACGCTTTGGGCGCCCCTCTTTAAAGTTTGGATTGTGTATTTTTGCATATGTAGTGCACCCTTAAAAACGGACTTTAATTGAATATTTTTACTAAGCGGCTTGTCATCTATATTGAATAGGTGACAGGCCGTTTAGTTTTGTTTTGATACGTTCGTGATTGTATCAGTAAATATATGATCTGATTCGTGCTTCTAACTCCCCGACACTTTCAAATGTTTCACCGTAATACATTTTTTGCTTCAATAAACCAAAAAAGTTTTCCATCGGTGCATTATCTAGACAGTTCCCTCGTCGGGACATACTCTGACAAATGTTGTTTTCTTCAAGTAAGTTGACCCATGGTGATTATGAAATCCTTGTTCGGTGTGTAACATTAAGCCGTGTTGCTCAGGGAGTTTTGTTAATGCATCTTCAAGTGATTGATTGATAAATTGAACCGTCGGAGATTGACTGAGACTATACGCGGTCATTTCACTATTTTAGAGATCCATAATCAGCGATAAATACATTTTGCTTTCTGAATGGGCTACTTTAAATTCAGTCACATCACTCACCCAAACCTGATTTGATTCTTTCGTAACAAATTGGCGATCCAGTTGATTATCAGCGATGGTTCCAACTTCCACTTTGAATGAACGATATCGACGACTTTTACGGCGGAATTTCACACACAAGAGTTGATCTTCTCAAATAATTCTTAAGACACGCTTATGATTTATTTTACGTCCTCGCTGATTTAGAGCTAAGGTGACTCTGCGATAACCATAACTTTGGTTTGACGCTTCAATAATCGCTTTAATTTCCTCGATGAGTGTATTCTCTTCAGTATCGTCCTCGGGTTGATTTAATTTTGCTTTCCATTCATAGAATGAACTTTTAGGAATGGCCATCAACTCAAGCCAAGTTCTAAGCTTAATCACTGGGAAGTCATGCCTTAACTCCAGAATTATTTTTGTTTTTTCTTTGTGTTTGATTGTTTCTGGATCAAGGCCTTCAACTTTTTTAGATACGCGTTCTCCGCTTCTAAATACATCGTTTTTTCCCTTAATTCAATGAGTTCTTCTAGTTCAGATTGTGATAGGTTTCGAGGTTGCTTATCTTGATGAGTCATAGCACGGTCTCCTTTATTTTTTTGACGTCCTGGTGGCCCATTTAAGCCTTCGAATCCTTGAGTATCATATGCTCTCTGCCAATTAGCTATCGTTGATCCTTGCTTGATACCAAAGTGTTCAGCCGCTTCTCTATAGGACACCTGATGTATGTCTCTATAGTTTAAAACAGGTAACTTGAATTCGCCACTATATTTCGATTTAGATAAACTTTTTTCAATCCCAGCCTCACCATACATTTGATATTGATAACACCAATTTTTAATTGTACTACGTGCCACACCATATTGTTTAGATAAGCTCTTGTGTGAAACACCCGCTTCATTTTCTTTAACTATCGTCAATCTTAGCTCTTTATTATATTCTTTTTCCATCTAAAAACCCCCTAAATCCATGTCCGGATTTAGGGGGTCACTACAAAATCTTAGCCTATTTACGGTTATTTTATTTGTCTAAAGCTGGATACATCTAACAGTTTGTTGAACCGATTGCGCTGTTAAAACCCTATAATGACGCTATCATTAATAGTAAAAGGAGAGTGAGATAGACTTTGAAAACGAATGAAGATTTTGAGCAGTTACTAGACCAATACAACCCACTAATCCATCGTGTTATGAAGAGTTTATATATTTATCCATCAGACAATCAGTATGAAGATTACCTGCAAGAGTTACGTATCAAACTTATAAAGATAGCAGAGAATTTTGACGGCGACCCGCTTGTTAAAGACAAGTACCGATTCACTAATTTTGCTAAGCGTGGTTTGACTTGGTATCTAATCGATCTATTCCGGTCAGACAAAAAAGAAAAGGATGAAGTGTCGCTCTTAGATATTACAATTATAGAAGAAGACGGATTAGGCCTATTAGAAGACAGTCGATTAGCAATCACATCCTTTTACGAAGAAGTAAAAAAGAGGCTTAATAGTACGGAAATTACGTTATTTTGGGCCCTTCTCAGTGGGAACTACACATCACAACAGTTAGCAATGGAGTATGGGGTTAGTCGTAAAACAATTAGTAAAAGAAAGAAACAAATTAGAGATAAACTCCAATCTTTAAAAATCATTTTAAATCAGTAGAGTGACACTCTTAAGTTTCATGACGTTCTTATTAGTGTAGGGCAACTTACAAATACAGAGCGAGGAGGAAATGATATGAAAGAGTTCTTATCTGCAAGTTTAAAGTTTCAGTCAATCAATCCGGTTACTGAAAAGAAAACAACGGTAACATTACGAGACTTAACACAAGACGCACCAGCAGCAGAAGTTGAAGCAGTTCGTGATGCATTACAAAGCGTTACTGATGAACCTATTGGCAAAACAACATCAGTTGAAACGTATTTCTATGGATAAGTCATTTACTAAACTAAATTCGGAAGGAGGTAATATTCATGGAGGAAATTTATAACCTAGAATTGCTATTCAAAGATGAAGGTGGAGCAAACAAAAAAATTACGATTACTAATCCAAAAGAAGGTTTGCCAGCTCAAGTTGCTCAATCAGCATTAGAAGCTATCGCAGCTGCAGAGATATTCGTTGGCACAAACGGAGATTCTTATGCATCTGGTACTGGAGCACGTTATGTACGTCGTACAATTGAAGATGTCTATACTGCTTAGTCTTGATCAGTTTCACAGCCTCGCTTTTTGCGGGGCTTATTTTTTTAGAAAGGAGGAAATTACCATGGCATTTATTGAATTAGGTAGTTTAGCTGGAGCGATGGTTGCAGTTATTACATTGACAACAAAGATTATCAGTTTAATAACTTCGATTCAAAACCTTATAAACCGCCTTGATGTGATGCAACGAGATTTGGAATATAACAAGTCCAAGATTAGTGAAGTCACAAAGCAAGTCAATACACATGAGTCTAAAATTTTTATTATTGAAACAAAATTAAATGATATTCAAAAAATATTAAAGGAGAAATTGAATGATGTCTTTAAATAACAAGTCATATGACATGCTGAAATGGTTTGTATTGATTGTTTTACCAGCTGTATCAGTGCTAGTGCAAGGGCTAGGTGATTTATATGGTTACTCGAGTTCTGAGGTATATGTTTCAACGATTAATTTATTCACTGTTTTTGTTGGTACTATTTTACAGATTTCATCGAAAAATTATTATGATCGGGGGAATAATGATGGCGACAGCGCAAGCAGTCATTAATAAAGCAAGAGAATACTTGGGGGTTAAAGAAGGTACGGTGGCACATCATCGCATCATAGATGCCTACAACCAAGTTAGACCCGTTCCCGTTGGCTACATGGTTAAGTATAGTGATGATTGGTGCGATGCATTTGTCAGTTTCATTGCTGATAAGACCCAAACAAGTGAGTTGATAGGTCGTGAATGCGGCGTTCAGCGTCATATTAACATTTTTGAAAAATTAGGGATATGGCGTGGAAAAGAATTTCCTAAAATGGGCGATGTTGTCACATTTGATTGGGATAGTAATGGTTGGGCGGATCACATCGGTTTTGTTGAGAAGGTTGAGAATAATCAGATTACAACGATTGAAGGTAATAGTAATGGACGCGTTGAGCGAAATACCTTCCTATGGAACGATAAACGGATTAAAGGCTATGCACGACCGAAGTATAAAATCATAGGAGAAATTAAAAAGACGATTGAGGAAGTAGCCAAAGAAGTTATTTCTGGAAAATGGAGTTCTGGCCAGGAAAGGATCAATGAGTTATTAGCTGCTGGTTATGATGCGAGTTTGGTTCAAAAAAAAGTAAATGAAGTCTTAACATCTGTTGATAAGGGTGTGGATAATGGAGCGTTGCCTGTGATGACATATAATGGGGCTACACTCTCCGAAAAGCATATCAAAAAGATAGTCGAATTGGCTAAGGAATACAATATACTACCTAGTCTTCTTATTGTGATGTTGCATTTTGAAGGAGTATGGGGTGAATCGAACGTTGCCGAAATCGATAATAATTGGGGTGGTATGACCTGGTCTGATTCATATGTAGGTAATCCTAAGATTAATAAAAACAAAGGTAGCAAACGCCCTACAAATGAGGGTGGCCATTATATTAAGTATTCAAGTGTCAAAGATTTCCTTGAAGATTGGGTTTATTTACTGAGACCAGGTGGCAATTATAGAGTGAGTGGAATTAGTAATTTTAAACAGGCTGTTAAAGGTCTGTTTCGAGAAGGTGGAGCAAAGTATAATTATGCTGCCTTAGGCTACGCAAAGTATTTAGAGCGTATGGTAGCTCGTAAGTTAGCGATTGATAAGGAAAATTCAGGTATTCTGGATCAATTGGATTCAACGTTTAGTAATATCACAAAGAAATTGAAAGTGAAAGAAGAAGCGTATAGATGGTTTACTGGTGAGAAGATACCCGATTGGGTCAAAGACTTAGAATTCGAACTCATCGAAGAAAAAGAGGTCATGCAAACGATTTATTTGCTTGGTAACGACGGTATTTCAATAGGTTGGATAGATAAGTCAGATGTTACTTAATTCTCTTATAAGTGCGTTTAAAACGTAAAATAAGGTGATGAAACGCAAACTAAACTCCCCCAACCCACTAGCTCCGCTCGGTGTTTCATTCTCGTGGCCACTTCCGACCTAATCGGTCTCCAGCTGGACTCGAATGAACCATTCGCTACACTAGTGGGTTGGGGGAGTTTCGATTCTAATTAGTAAATTTTTAAATCTAGTAAATTAATATATTCTCTTTCTTTAAGTCCTATAAATAGGCTTCTTACTACTATCTTTAATGTGATATAATCAAAAGGAATATAAAAAAGAGGTGAGAGTATGTCTTTGAGCATTAGAACTTTCGGTTGGGTTCAAAACCCATCTAGTTTTTCAAATTTAAAGAAGACTGTTCAAATTTTTGATAATAAATCAGAGCACTATCTTGAGTTGAAAAATAAACTTGTTGATGAAGTAATATTCATTAAAGATATAAAAGATTCCCTTCAGTCAAAATTGGACCGTGATGAAAATAAATTTACTTACATAGAACTAGTTGGAAGAAATGTAAAATCAGACGGAACGTCTGCTGAAAAAAGGAGTAAAGCTGTAGCAGATTCACTTATTCAAATTTCAATTTTACCGCAAAAAAATACAACGACAGGAAAAAAATATACCGATAACTGGACAGCAGATGGTTTTTTAAGGTGGGCAACCACGCTTAATTTTCTTGAACATAATCGAAAAACAGATACTTTTAAAATCACTGAATCGGGTCTTAAATTTTCAAAATCAGAAAATGATTCCGAAGAGGAAAATGAAATTTTGCGTGCTGCATTTTTATCTTATCCCCCAGCTACTAGAGTCCTAGACATTCTTGATAGAGCAAAAAACCCAGTGAATAAATTCGAAATCGGACAAAGCTTAGGTTTTACCGGAGAAAAAGGATTTACTTCATATGATAGTGAATTAATGAAAGATTTATTGAGAGAAGCTCCAAAAAAAGACGAAAATAAGATTAGAAGTGATATTGAAGGTACTAGTGATAAATATGCACGTATGATAGCCAACTGGCTTTATAAAGTTAAATTCGTTGAGAAGCATACTCAAAAAGAAGGCGATATAACAATGTTTCAAGGTTATTCTATAACTGCTCTAGGAAAAATTTATCTTAATCGATCAAAAGGAAAATCAAAACACCGAAAAAAACCCAAATTTTTAATGTGGGAGTTCCTAGCAACTAATATATCCAGTAAAGATTATGTCCGAACAAGAAGGGCAGTAATCATTCAACAATTAATGAAATCTGAATCGTTCAGGGCTCTGATACTCGAACTTACTCAAAGAGGATTCAAAGATGATATATCTATCATAAAAAAAGACATTAGAGGATTAATAAATTTTGGTTTAAGAATAAAAATTACTGAAGATTGGTCCCGAGTAACTTTACAAGATAATATTTTAAATTTTGATATCCCTCAACTAGATATTACTCAAGAAGAAAAAGATCATCGATTTGATAAAGAGAAGGCATTCTTTCTTAATCATACCAATATACCTGATAAATTTGTTGAACTTATCCCGATTGCTCACAATGGGCATGCTAATCGAGATTTTGAATTAATAACTACAGAACTACTAAGAGATATTTATGGATTTAATGCACTTCACCTCGGAGGAGGTCTTAAACCAGATGGAATAGCATTTACTTCCGGTTATGGAATAATCTACGATACTAAGTCTTATGCTAAAGGTTACTTACCTAGTATTGGTGAAAAAGATAAAATGATACGCTACACTATTGACAATCAACTAAGAGATATAAATCGTAATAAAACAGAATGGTGGAAACCATTTCCTAATATAATCCCTGAAAATGCTTATTATTCTGTTTGGATTTCAAGCTATTTCAAAACCAATATTGATGACGATATTGAATATGTATCAAATGCAACTAACAAAGCAAAAATTGGTGCTTTAGATGTTCATCAATTATTAATCGGTGCTTCTAAAATTCAAAAGGGAGAGCTTGTTTTAGAAGACATACCAAAATATATTAAAAATGAATTAATTATTTTCGACGAAAAAATAAGCCTGGCGTATTAAATGCTCAGGCTTATTTTTTTATCTTTATTAATAGTTTGGGTTATAGGATCATAATTCGTAATCAATACTTCTGAACTTCCCTTGTTTTTAGAGTTATACGAAGCATTATTATAGTTATAGTCTAAATAATGAACACTGACATTACGATTTTTAATGTAGTTCAATAAAAATTCGTTTGTTTCCCCCTTATGAGTGAGGACATTGCTAAGGGCATATCGAATATTCCTAGTCGTTAAATTATCCATAATCTCATACATTAACAATTCCTGTTCTTTCCGCCAATTTTGGAAACCTCTATTACCATCGTTATAACTCCCGGTGGTTATAAGATAAGGTGGATCTAGGTAAACAAAATCTTTTTCAGTCAACTTAGTAAAATTTATATTTTCAAAATAATTATCGGTAAATTCAAAGCTAATTTCCTGTAAACGGTTATTAAATCGTCTTAGGTTATTTTCCATATTCTTACTAAAATGGCTTCTATTCCTACCGAAAGGATTATTAAACTCCATTGAGTTATTAAAACGAATTTGATAATTATAGCTATAGGACACAAGGATATACAACATTAATGGATGAGGGTTTTCGTTATATTGACGTCGAAAAGATAAATAAGCCTCTTCATTAGTCTTACTCAAACCTTTTTCTGAGATAATTTCTTTAATTCTTACAATAAGCTCCTCGGTATTTTGCTTTGAAAAGTAACGAAACATCTCATTTATACGTGTATTCATATCATTGAAAATATATCGATTTGCATTTGCATTAATGCCTACATTTGCTCCACCTGAAAATAGGTCTAAAAAGGTATCAATATTCGTTGGGAATAATGGTATAATTTGTTTTAAAAGACGGTATTTTCCACCAATATAATTAAGCGGACTTTTAATATAACCTTGTTGTTTAGGTTCCCATTTAGTCAATTTTAATTGTTGGGGCTTACTTATTATATTTTTCACAGGTACTTTGCGAATATAAAATAGATATTCATTTAAAGCAGCTTTCTTTGATGGAATCTTTGATTTGTACTTTTTGTAAGGGATCACTCTAACGTCGACCAATCCGTCATAAGCGTTCTTGGCTAATATCTCCTTCAAGTCATCAATTGGAATAATACCTTCATCGTTATAACTCAATATGATATGTTTAGTATTAATATTTTTTAACAGGTCTTCCATTGCTTTCAAAGCTTTACTTCTCATCGCATAATTACTTCTTTTATCTGACCAGTCAAATATTTTTGTTTTTCCAGTTAACTTTGGTTTATTGTGGGTAGCTATATTTTCAAGTACGTGATAATTCGAAGCGTACTGTCTATTGTTATAAGGAGTATCAATATAAACAATGTCTGCTTTTTCCTTCTTAACTAATTCATTAGAATCTACATTAAAAGCTGTATTATTCAAATTGTTATTGAGAACTGGAAGTGGCTTCAATTTTAAAGTTTTAAGAGCTCGTTTATCCCAATGTTTTAAGTAAGCACCATATGTTCCGGTCGTATTACTCACTAAAGAAACAGCTTCAATTAGACATGCAATGAGATAAAAACGTTCGTAGTCAGTGATTTTATTTAAAAGATACCAGGCTTCAATTGTTTCTCTGATAAAATCAATTCTCTGACCATTTTCAATAGTAAAATACATACCGGAATCATCACTAACAGGAGTATAAGCATTTGTGTAATAAAAATCACCGGAATACGCTTTTAGCTGATTTTCATCATTTAAATAATCAAATGGATTGAATTCTAAGCCATTAAAAGAAAAAGCTTTATTATTTTCAATTACTGCTTTAGCATAGCAAAAACTAAAGTATAAAATATCGTTTGATTTAATTTCAAATGTTTTTTTAAAATGTTCTCCAACCACATTGGCACCTGCGAAGAGGTCGAAAAAAACTCGTTCTGATCCATCTAATTTTTCCTCTAACATGCTATGGATCTCGTTAAGTAATAGGTTCTTAGACCCTATAAAACGCATAAAAACATCCCCTTTCATCCAACTGCTTGTCATAGTATATCATGAGTAGACCTTAAAGGAAATACAAAGGTAAACCCGATAACAATTGTTAAGTCTACTTTTTAATAGACTTTGACAAGCTTAAAATTTATGAAGTATTATTAACGGTTGAAAATACATAGAAATGCTATTTGACGGATTAGTTAGCTTAAGATTGCAAGGCGAGTATATTATAACTACTACACCATCAAGCGAATAGTGAACGGATTGGTTCGATCGAGTCCAGCTGGAGCCCGTAGGGCGGGAAGCGGACACGAGAGCGAAACAAGAAGAGAGATATTCGCTTGATGGTGATTTTAGCTAAAAACTATTGAGCCCTTGGTTCCAAAAACTAAAGTATCTTATTTAATAGATCAAAAAACCTAGCCAGTATAATCCGGCTAGGGTAATTTGTATCATATGAAATCTATTCTACTATTAGCGCCTCTAGATCTTTATAAGTTTTAATCGTTGCAGGATTTGATGTTTGATATTTGATAGATTTACCTTTTAGTGTCTTCTCATGAGGATAATCAATAAGTTGTAATTCTACTCGTCCTTTTAATTCACCATCAAGAAAATATAGAAGTGAATCACCTAGAGCATATTCATCTTGAACTACTTGATTGTAAAGTACTATAACTCTTTCAACATTATCTAATCGTTTAGGATTTAGCTTCCAAGCTTTTCTTGATCTTTCTAATAATTCTTCTTTTGACTCAGGTAATACATTAATTTTAATTACTAATACCTTTTCCATTAACTACACCTCATTTTTTAATTTAGTGAATCACTGATTCACTTGTTTAATGAATCATATCATTTAATCAAATGGATGTAAAGGGTTAATTGTTATTTAGAATTTTTTATTCACATCCCCATCCAGAAAATAGCTCTCTCCTTGTTTCGCTCTCGTGACCGCTTCCCGCCCGTTGGGCTCCAGCTGGACTCGATCGAACCCATCCGTTCACTATTTTCTGGATGGGGATTTTATAGTTCTTATCCTCAGGATGAGCGTTAAAAACACATAACCGTAATTGGGCTAAATCTTAGCCTAGTTACGGTTATTTTATTTGTCTAAAGCTGATACATCTAACAGTTTGTTGAACCGATTGCGTTGTTAAAACCCTATAATAACGCTATCATTAATGGTAAAAGGAGAATGAGATAGCCTTTGAAAACGAATCTAGATTTTGAGCAGTTACTAGACCAATACAACCCTTTAATCCATCGTGTCATGTAGAGTTTATATATTCATCCATCAGACAATCAGTATGAAGATTACCTGCAAGAGTTACGTATCAAACTTATTAAGATAGCGGAGAATTTTGACGGCGACCCGCTTGTTAAAGACAAGTACCGATACACTAATTTTGCTAAGCGTGGTTTGACTTGGTCGGATTCTTATGTAGGGAATCCTAAAATAGCTAAGTCTAAAGGAAGTAAAAGACCCTACAATGAAGGTGGCCACTATATCCGTTACTCGAGCGTTGAAGATTGGGTGTATCTACTACGTCCAGGTGGAACTTATAAAGTAAGTGGAGTTAAGAACTTTAAAGCTGCTGTTAAAGGGTTCTTTAGAGCAGGTGGTGCAAATTATGATTATGCTACATTAGGGTATTCTGGTTATATGGAGCGTATAAAAGCACGTAAGTATGGTATTGATAAGTAGAATCCAGATGTACTAGATAGGTTGGATCAAGCACTTTTTAGTGAAGTAGTTGATGAATCTAATAGTAAGAAACTGAAAGTGGCTCAAAATGCTACTCACTGGTATACAGGAGAGGTAATTCCAGACTGGGTTAAAGAGTTTGAACTCATTGAAGAAAAAGAGGTCACTTATAAGGCCTATCTTCTAGGTAACGAAGGTATTACGATTGGTTGGATAATTAAGTCAGATGTTGCTTAAGTCTTTTAAATACATGCTAATTGCGTAAAAAGCCATCTCGATTATTAAGCAAATCCCCCAACCCACTAGTGTAGCGAATGGTTCATTTGAGTCCTGCTGGAGCCCGATTAGGGCGGGAAGCGGTCACGAAAATGAAACACCGAGTGGAGCTAGTGGGTTGGGGGATTTTTATATTAAAGTTTACAAATAATTTACATTAAATTTACGTAGAATTAATAATGGTATAGTCTATTATAGATGTCCTTTCAACAGAACGTATAGATTGAACATATTATAATCTCCGTATATTCATTTAAGAACAGCCTATGTCAGGGCTGTTTTTTTGTTGTTTAATTTAATAATTTTTATTTAAAATGAATGTATGACAGATATATTCATACGTTCTAACTTGATGATTATGTAAAAGATTACTATCAGTGCATTGAATTCTTGCAAATCTATATAAATTTAAAATAAAGTATAAAATATAACTTGTGAATACAATTATTTCATATAGAATATAGATATATAATCATATTAGTTAAATAATTTAATCTAGGAAGGATTATTACAAATGAAGATAAAGTCCATATAATTGTGTAAAAGATAAAAGGCCATGTAACAGCCCTTTTACGGTACAATGTTTTTAACCACAAAAACATACCTAGGAGGACTTTACATGACCCAAGTACATTTTACACTGAATAATGATGAGGTTCAAAGTATTATTGAACACTCGGTAAAAGATGATGTATCTAAAAATATTTTGACGACAGTTTTCAATCAATTGATGGAAAACCAACGAACGGAATATATTCGAGCCGAGGACATTGAAAAAGAGAGTCTTGAATGTTAAAATAAAAGCGATTACAAATGCGAAAGCAAAGATATATAGAGAGGAAGGAGGCTATCAAATAAGAGAAGACTGTATATGTAGGTATAAGATAGACCTGTTAAAATGATGCAGAAGATGGCAAAAATCTTATCAGAATTCATAAGGAGGCAAAGATATGATAAAAAAATATTTACTCTTATTTTCAACAGTCAGTATGGGGCTTGCGGGTTGTGCACAGGTGGAGAATGCACCAGCAGAAGAAGCAGTGGAAGCCCCTCCTATGGAACAGATGGATGAGAACACAGTTGAAGAAGAAACGCCTGAAGAATTGTTTGAACAAGTCCAAAATAATGCGCCTACACAAGAGCGACTGGATGCTTTAGTCGACATTGCCATGCATTACTACTGGTATGGTGGTGACCTCAATGTTGCGGAAGAAGAGTTTTTCCAAGGCATTACGTTGCATGGGGATTATGACGTGGTGGAAGAATCCTTTAGACAAGCGACGATTATTGATCCACTAGATACGGACTTGAGAAGGTCTTTAGCGGCTGCGCAAGTCTTACAAAATGATTTACCCGAGGCTTTAAATACCTTAGAAGAAATTCAAAATACCGATGAAGAAAATTTTGAAGCCACTTTACTTCATGCCGTTTACTCGAAAGTTTCTGGAGACGATGAAACTTTTGATGAAGGCTTCGATCGATTAGCTGAAATAGACGAGGAACGAGCAGAGGACTATCAGGCATTAATTGGTTCGATTGAAGAGATTAAAGACACGGACTTTAATACCGAAGCTCCGGAAACATTGCCAGAGGAAAACCATACGTTCATCACGCTTGGCTATGCCTTATCGGACGAAGGTGAAATGGAAGAGACTTTAATTGAGCGACTGAATGTGACCCTGGAAGCGGCAGAAGCTTATCCAAATTCACATTTAATTGTAACGGGTGGCGTACCCAAAGCTGGGAACACAGAGGCCGAATTAATGGCCGATTGGTTAGTGGAAAATGGCATTGATGAAGAGAGAATTTCTCAAGATCCACTAGCTACTGATACAGTAGAGAACGCATTGTTTTCTATGGATATTGTTCAAAATGAAGGGTTTGAAGATATCACGTTGATTACAAGCGCCAGCCATATGCGAAGAGCGTTAGTGACATTTAACGAAGCCAATCGACTGTTGCTTGAAATGGCAGATGAGGAAACTGAAAGAGAATTTACCAACATCGTCTATATGGATTATGACAGTGAAGAAGAAGCGTATGACATTACGACCGAAGAAGATATGTCCACGCATAGAGATGCCTTACGTACATCAGGCATCTGGCAATTCCCGGGGCGACAAAGATAAAGGATAGAATAAAAAATTCGTTAGTCCTCTTAAGATGATAAGAGGCCAACGGGTTTTTTATTTTTTAAGATGAATGATTCATAGAGAAAATAAGCGGCATCCGCATCTTCTTCATGTCACTCCATTCGTTCATAGTCTTCATAGTAGTCGACGGTTTCTGCATGCACATTTTGGACGATTTCTTCAATCGCTTCGTGTGATTCAGCCTCTTCGAAAGTTAAATCGCAGCTTAGAACAACAAGTTAATTTAGGAATCATCATTTTATTGGGAGTAGAAGGTTCCGCTGGGGGTACCACTTGACCATTTCACCTTGAGGGTTTTAATGAGGATGTTCTTTTGATATTTCCTTGGATGTAAGATTGGAGATACCATAATTGATAGGAGATAGGAAAAGCGGCTTGTGGCTGAAGAGTGGGATACACTCTATTTATGTGGGTTTGTATGGGCATTCGTATTTCAAGATGCTTTGCAAAATCCAAAGAAGGTATGCGAAATATAAAATATTTAGAGACTTTAATAGGTACTTTTACTCAAATGAAAAAATATTTGTTAATATTATTGTTACCAATGCTTTATTTTTCTTTAAGCACCACGGCATATGCTAGTTCGAATCCAGAATCAACTTTTGAAAATTATGAAACTACTAACTATAATTTTTTTGAAGTTAATTTTGATATTCCTTCGAATTGGCGTGTTGTTGAAACGGATGATAGAAAGACTGTATATTTTTATCCTGAAGAAGGAGTGTTTATGTTTCAGTATATAGACGATATATCACTTGAGACTGAAGAGAGTAGAAAAGACTTCGAAGTTGGACTAAATCAAAGTGGTGGCAAACTAGATAATGAGAAGATTTTAACTAATAATGCAAGTTATAATGATGCGTATTTGTATGAATTGGAATATGAAGTCAATTCTCAAGATTATTCTGGTAATTTAATGCACTTTGATACTACAGAAGGTGTGATGACAGTATCTTATGTGCTACCAGTTAATTCATCTGAAGATTATTCAGAGGAGTATTCTGATCTGCTAGCATCAATGGGGTTTGAAGTGGATAATGATGAACAGGTAGGATTGATTAAAACAGATTCTGAAGATAGTAAGTATGAGAATTCTTTTACAGTATCTTTCGATGACTATGAAATATATTATTTAATTGATGAAGATGATAGTACAATATCAATCTTTACATCTGATGCTCCGTCTGATGTTTACGTATCTCAGTATACAGGTGATTTCAATAATGGTATTAATTTTGACTGGTATGGATTGAAGATGAGAGCGCACTACAACTACTGGAACCAGGATTCAAAGCTTATTATACATGATGAAAGTGGTTATGAACTTGAAGAACTTGAAGCCCGAAATTCAGCGCTATCTGTAGTAGAAGGATTCATGAACAAACATAATTAATATATCATGTACGTTATTAAAAGATGGACATACTAATTCAACTATTATAAAAAAGACTTTTTAAGAGCTAACAATATTCGCAAACTTCTAGCGTATTATAAAAATAAGCTAAATGCTGTGGAAGAGTTCACTATTGAGTTTGATGTCAATGCTTACGAATCTTCTAGGCAGTTAAAAAGTATTTTTAAAGATATTAAAGAATTGTCACTCGGTCAAAAAGTGGTAACTATATTAAATTTAATTTTAAGTCATGGAGACTTCTCTAACAATCATAAACCTGTAATCATCGATCAACCAGAAGATAATTTGGATAGCAGGTATATATACAAAAACTTGTAGAGCAATTACGCCAGTTAAAAGAAAAAAGGCAAATAATCATTGCAACTCATAATTCTATCCTCGTCACCAACTCCTTATCGGAAAACGTGATTGTAATGGAATCAGATGGAGAGAATGGTTGGATATCGAAATATGGGTATGCTCTAAGTCCACCTATAAAAAAGGAAATTCTGAACATCTTAGAAGGTGGACCAGACTCCTTTAAACACAGACAGAGCGTTTTTAACGACGTAATTAGTTAAATCGAATTTAATTGTATTCGGATAATATTTGTCTCAAATTTTTCTCTACGTATCGTTTATAAAAATAAGGGTTAAACCTCTAATGCTGTTTCCGAAAGGAAGCGGCATTTTAATTACGTTTTTCAATCATTGTAAATATAAATCCTAGTAACCATAGTCATAACTCAAGAGTATTGACTATGCTTCCGAGGTCCAGTAAAATCAAGGGAAATAAAGGTGTCATAACTTATGTTCAAAAAGGGGGGTAAAAAAAGATGAAATATGGTTACGCACGGGTGAGTACCCGCCAGCAAGATCTGGAAGGGCAGCTGCGTCAACTCGAGGAGGAACGCTGCGATCGGGTTTACTTCGAGAAAATTACGGGAACAAAAAGTGATCGCCCCGAATTCCAAAAACTCCTTCAGGAAATTGAGACAGGGGATACTTTGGTTGTGACGAAGTTGGACCGCTTCGCTCGCAGCACGCAACACGCATTGAACACGATCAAACTCTTATTTGAGAAGGGCGTGCGGATCAATGTGTTGAATCTGGGGATTATTGAAATTACGTCCACGGGAAGATTGATCTTCACGATTTTCAGTGCTTTTGCGGATTTTGAACGGGATCTGATTGTGGAGCGTACACAAGAGGGAAAAGAATTGGCCAAACAGAAACCCGACTTCCGGGAAGGGCGACCGAAAAAATTCAGCCAGCAACAAATCAATTTGGCTATGAACCTATTGGAGGACCATTCCTATAAAGAAGTAGAGAAAATGACCGGAATCAGTAAGAGCACTTTGACGCGTAATAAAAGAAAAATTATAAAAACATCAGGTAATAAGCTGAGTGATTAGATAATTTGCTATACTAAAAATTATCCAAGTCAAAAAGGAGTGATTTACATGGAATGGTACGAGAATCGAATTTTATCTGCAATAAATGGGACTAATCCAATGCTGATAAAAGAATTAAAAGGTGGCTATGCTGTTTTTGGAGATGTTCAATTTTTACCTGGCTACTGTGTGCTATTACCCAAAAAAGAAGTTAACTCTTTGAATGTTTTGTCTTTAGAGGAACGCGAACAGTTTCTTTCCGACATGAGTATTCTAGGAGATGCTATTATTCATAGTTGCACACCTACTAGAGTTAATTATGACATTTTAGGAAATACTGATAATTTTTTGCATGCCCATGTTTTTCCACGTTATGATTGGGAAAGTAAAGAACGACAAAAAATGCCTGTGTGGCTATATGATAGTTCCAACTGGCACAATAAAGAAACCTCCTATAACCCTATAAAGCATGATGAAATACGTAATAGCATTCAAGAGTATTTGAACAAGAATTATGAATAAGAGTTATTGGTGTTAGTATCAAATCTTAGACAGCTTTTCGTAGAGACAAGAATAAATTAAACTTATCTACGAGAGGATGAATTTTTATGACCCGGTATAAAGAAAATTTTAAAAGGTATAATCCATTTGTTAAGATTGTCTTTTTTTTAGGCATTAATAATAATCTATAATATAGAGTAATAGTGTATCCATTACTTTAAAGCAAACACATGACGGATATACTCATACGTTCTAACTTGATGATTATCTGGCTGCATACGCACTTTAAAAATAAAAAAATGATCGCGATTATCCTTCGCTTTAAAAGATGGGAGGCGAAAGTAATTAACTTGAGATTCACTCATAGCAAAAAGAATCTCGTCAATCAAAAAGGTCAAAGGGACGTCCATATTTGCATAACGATAATAATCAGTTTTAAAGCGGTCGAAATTTTCACTAAAGTAATCAAAGTGAACGCTACTTTGATGTAATTTTTTAAAATCTAACATCATATACCTCCTCCCTATAAACTACCTCAATCAGTATAAGAACAAATGTTCGATTAGTCAAGGTGACTTAGTTACTAATTGAATGTTCTGCGAACAATCAATTTTGAGATGGTGAATTAAAGATAATGGTTGAACGACACACGCAAAAAACGCGTGAGTCTTATCAATAACGAAGTCTATCGACCTCGTTATTACTTGAATGTATTGAACGTCGCATTAGTCGAAAGAGCCGACTAGAGCGACAATACATTAACTTGATTATCCAATTTCTGACTGTTGAATCAGTCGGAATATTATATTTTCGAGTTTAATGTCCGATAGTAATGTGCTTATACTAAGCCTTTATAAATATAATTGAATGTATTTTTTCTAGTTCCTGTGATTTATGCTTTCGATCGAAACGCAAAAAAAATTTCCCCCTAAAGTAGTTTACTTTTTTAAGAGTCTACTTTAGAGGGAGCACATCATGATTTCAATGCTCTATTTTTATTTGTAGCATTGTGGTTTATCCAACTCATTTTATTAGAGTATGTTGATTTTTTACAAAATGATCTAATAGTGTATACACCAGAGATGGTAGGTATAACATTTTAAAGTGTAATTTGGATAAAACAAAGCTTAAAAAATTACTATATTAAATCGCTGTTAGGAAACTGTTTTATAAAATCCTCCATAAAATCCCAATCGGGATAATAATTGCCATTTTTATCTTTTATTGATGGAAGTTTTATTTTCGTATTCGTTAGTCTGTTCCCGGTCCAACTTCTACCAAAAGAAAATTTTGGTCTTTCTTGGTCTAAAATAGTTATTAAAAATAAAGCATTATACTTATTGAGCTTAGTGTGATATCCGCAAGATGTTTTTCCTTTCATCCCAATAAACTCATTGGGCTGATATGTAGAGTACCCTGCAGAGCCGGCACCTAATTGAACGAAAACTATACAATTACCTTTAGAAATATAGTCTTCATTACCTTCCTTTGATACCATTTTATCAAAGCCATTTTCTTTCTTTTTTGCTGCAATATATGGTATATCATCACCTTCAATTAAATCCGCAACTGTTTCTCCTTTAGTTGGTTCGAAAGAATCAAATATTTCATTTAATTCGAAAGTTTTATAAGAGTCTAATTGAGTAAAAATATTTTTGTTGGTTAGTTTAATATTTGACGACGGAGCAATAATTTTTTTATTCAAGATATATTCTGGTACTTCGTCTGGTAATTCAATTTCACCTAAAGTAGTATTAGCTTGTCTACCATAACTATATTTATATGCATTTGAAGAAATTGCTGTGCACCAAAATAATTTTTCACTATCAGACATTTGATATTTGGGTGTCAATACAAACAAATCTCTTCCGCTATAATATGGTCTAGGTTGTAAAAATGTGGAAAGAACGCTACCTCCTGCTGCACAACTAATAGTACCGGCTGGCTGTGGAGTAATGCCCTTTATTGGTTTGACTCTAGCAGAAACGCCATTATTTTCAGATGTTCTTGATACAAAGTTAATATATTCTGTACTTTTATTATTAACTTTTTCACAATTTATTAATTCTAAATCAACGCCATACTCAATATCAAATATTTCATTCAGTTTCATTAAACTTCACCGTTTCTAATTAAAAAAGCAAGATATTCATTCACTGTATTTTGGAAATCTTGTTCGTCTAACTTAGAATAGTCAGTTTCCATATAAGCTTCAGCTAACCATTCATCATTAGCAGTCACTTTTTTATTTACAGAAATACCTGTTTCTTCTTTTCTATGAAAATATAAATCTAACCATTTCGTTTCTGTCATTTGCCATATACCATCTGATTTTTCAACCCTACCAATGTTTTTCCTCTTTTCAAATCCATCTTCTTTGAAGTATCCAAAGAAAGTCTCCTGCAAAGGCGCATCCTTATGCCTTACACCCAAATTAAAAATCATACAGCAAGCAACTGCACTAGCACCTGGATGAAATAAATCATCAGGAAACGAAAAAACAGCATCAAGTGTATGTTTTTCTAACATTTTTTCTTTAAACATTTTAATATCACCCTTAATGCTAATAGCACATTGCATAGGTAATAAAACAGCAAGCTTTCCAGTTTTAACTTTTTCTGCGGCAGCATAGACAAAATGAAACCCTTTTGAGGGATCTTGTTTAACTGATTTATTCCAAGTGTTAACATAATTTGGATCGGAATGTTTTCTTTGTGCATTATATGGCGGATTCATTAGTACCGTATTAATATTTGCATCAAAGTCATCCATTATTTCAAACATACTACCTTGACGTATATTTGAATTTCCATCGCCATGGATTAACATATTAGTTGTAGATAATCCGAAAGCTGTTTCTTCATATTCTATACCAAAAATTTGTTGCTTTTTAACTCTTTCTTTTTCCTCTTCAGTGTCACAATCAGCCATTGCTTCGGTCATTCCTCTAACCAAAAATGCACCACTACCGGAACAAGGATCGAGAATTACTGAATTTCTATTAACACCAACAACTTGACACATAAAGTGAACAATATGATCTGGAGTAAATGCTTGATTTTTATCTGACTTTCCTACGTACTTATTGAAGGTCGTGAAGAAAAGGTTCAATAAATCCTGTCCCATAGTGCTTTTATCATTTATGAAAGGTAAAATACTATTATCAATTACTCTTAATATTTCTTGAAAATGTTCATCATGAAGGTCTCTAACATCTTGAGATTCTATAACCTTGTTTTTCAATATTACTAATTTGCTAGCTTTATTTATATCATCATCAAGTAAACTTTCTAAAATCCCCTCTATTCCTGCTCTTATTTGAACGTTTGAAAGCTTATCATAAACAAGATTATTTTTTAAAGCTAATAAACAAGTGCCGACAAATTGGCTACGTATTCTTTCATTAATTCCATAATTATGTAATAATTCATTCAAACCGTAGGTACTTTCAATAATTCTATATTTATCATTCCTCGTACCAAAGTGAACATTTTTATACTCTTCCATAGAACGTATAACTCGTTCATTAATATCTTCATGTTCATCATTAATAATGTCAGCACCATCTTGCCAAATTCTAAATTTACTATTAACAGTGCTTGCCAAAATAGCAATAACTTTATTTCCAGTTAATTCTTTTTCAAAATTCACATATTGTTGCAATTGTTCCATATCTTCAGAACTCGTGCTATCTTTTAACCGTTGTTTAGTCTCTACTAAAATCGTTAAATTCCCATGTACAAATCTCAAGTCAATATCTTTATAATTCCTTCTAGCATTTGGTAAAATATAGTCTAAATAATTTTTACCATTTTTGGCAAGTCCTTGACTGTAACTAAATTCACCTGCTTCTATGTTATGCGTTAAATATTCACTTCCAATTAAGTTTACTATTTCATATCTATCCATTATTTTCTCCCTATTCTTATAACAACATTAAACTTTTACTATTATTAAATATTATAGCATATTATATATTTTTTTTAACAGCATCATAAAATATAATATTATTATTATTTAAATCTTTATTAGTTCTATCATGGCACTCAATAATATCAGAATAATTTAGTATAAAAAATACACACTTAATATAAAAGTGTGTATTTCTAAAAATGAATTCATCACGCTGACATCTTATATTTTATAAATTACTAAAAGTTGTTCCATTTCTTGTTGCTTTAAAAAAAGTGGTAAGTAATATCTAGGAATGGAGCTGTTTGAATAAATACTAGTTCATACTTATATCAGTGGTTAGAATCGTTTAGTAACAATGGATAACGGACTTTTAATCAGTGGGTCGCAGGTTCGATTCCTGCGCGGGTCA
The DNA here is from genome assembly GCF_045528645.1 of Ruoffia sp. FAM 20857. Taxonomy (NCBI): domain Bacteria; kingdom Bacillati; phylum Bacillota; class Bacilli; order Lactobacillales; family Aerococcaceae; genus Ruoffia; species Ruoffia sp. FAM 20857. The sequence continues at coordinate 4,897 of NZ_JBGQRB010000012.1, read as the reverse complement.
TACTAATCTCATCATAATAGTGATTAGTTAATAATTAACAAGCCGGCTTAGCTCAGTTGGTAGAGCATCTGATTTGTAATCAGAGGGTCGAGGGTTCAACTCCTTTAGCCGGCACTATTTACAAGACATCCCTACTTAGGTAAGGATGTATTTCTGTGTTCATATTTATTGAATAATCTATCTAAATAAATATATTTTTTCTCTTTTTAAAATTCAAATGATTATTTGTTTATTGCTTGAAAATAAGAATCTTGTACGAGATGTTGTACGGTTTGTTAAAAAGACATAAATTGAGCAAACTTTTCTGCTGCTTCATCTCTTCTGTTCTGAGTTACATGGTCATATATATTCATTGTAGTTTCAATATTGGCATGACCGAGTCTCTCTTGAACTTCCTTCATTTCTAATTTTGCTTCAAAGAGTAATGCACAATGAGTATGCCTAAAACCATGAACATTAATATGTTTTAGTTTATGCAATTTTGTTATTCGTTGAAGAGCAGTTCCAATATAGTATAGATTTAAAGGATTATTTTTTTGGTTTGTAAAAACTAATTGTTCAGGACCATTAGCATTAATCCCAAAGGATAATAAATCTTTTCTTTGAATATTACGCCAGTTAACTAATAAATCCATGGTTATATTGTCGATAGATATTGTGCGATGACTTGCTTTAGTTTTGGGTGATTGAAAGATAGTACCATGTTCCCCTTGAGCAAGGACTCTTCGCACAGTTAATGTTTGGTTTACTTCATCAATATCTTTCCACTTCAAATGACAGAAAAATTTAAATTCTGTTATTAGTAAAGCTGAAGAAGGTTCTTTTGACATAAAAGACTTAAATAGTATAATCAATAGTTTTAAAAACCGTAATAAATAAGATACTGTTTTTTCATTCATTGAATCCATTTAAGGCTTCAATGCCTGCGAGTAGTGTTTACTTGATTGTAACTATGTATTTCTCCTTATATCTCTCTTGCTTTCTCTCAAAAACGATTGTTTTTGATACAAGAATAATAAATAGAAAAATAGAACCTCTTCTGATTTTACGACCCAGAAGAGGTTCTATTTTTTTCTTAGTTATTTCTTTTTGATTTAATACGATAAGGCAGACATTCCTCTAGTGATGTTATCTCTCTATAAACTTTTTTCAAAATCAATCGCTCCAGCAGGAAAATATCCAATTATCTATAAGTTTGCCTTCTCGCATAAGGCATAGATTTGATTAAGAGCGTAACAAGCCAGAGATTATGTAGTTTTTTAATAGGGTTAATTAGTTTTCGCTTTTAGCATGCAATGGTTCAGTCTTTTCTTGGTGAGTAGTGACCAATTTTGAATAGGTTTCATTATTCAACTTATTTACTATTTGTGACAAATCGGTTATTTTTTTTAGTGCTTCTATTGCTTGGTCTCTTTCTTCCTTGTCATAAAGACGGATTAAGTTTTTTAAAAATAAATAAGCCAGTTCATTCCGCTCACTGGTATATAAATTTTGTCGACTTATCCGCATGTCTTCAATAGCTATTTTTGCTCTATTGAGTTCTTTTTCTTCCAAAGTTAAATGGATAAAATTGACATAAAGATGAGAATGCCAGTTTGCAAATTCACTATTAACGGCTGCTAGTCCTTTGCTGTTGTCGAAAAAAAATTGTGCTTTTTTGAAATATTGGTTTCTTTTCTTAGAAGGGACTATAGACATAATATTATTAAATAATTTTGTTTCAAAAAAGGTCCAGCTGCTTATTCTGTCTAGATAGTTAAAGATAAAGTCGAAACTTAAATCACCATCTGACTCTTTTGATAAAATAAGTTTGAATAATAGTGCAACTCTGCTCAAAAAGACTTCTGTTTGATTGGACGAAAAGCGTAATTTGTTATGGAGGTTGGTTAAAGAATGTGGATCTTGATTCCAGTAAGCGTTAAAAATAGTCACTAAAAAATCATCTGTGGTAAAGAGTTTCCCATGATGTTTATACATAAATTCATCGTAAGATACATTTATCCTATTTAACAATTCTTGAAATTTTTCTACAGAAATAGAGTGTAGTCCTTTCTCAAATTTTTGAAAGAAAGATCTAGAAACAATGCCTGTGTAAACTTCTTTTTGTGAAATGTTTTTCTGCATACGTATTTTTCTAAACGTTAATCCTATCAACTGATGTACCTCCGTATTTTTTGGGTAGTTTATGACCCATATCATAACATAAAGAGTGCTCGAAAAATGATAAAATAACAGTACAAACGGATACGGAGGGATACAAATGATTAAATTTTATAATAAACAGTACCTAGTTGCAGCTTTTATTTTCATTGGACTTGCAGCAGTAGAGACTACTTTTAATGCCGCTACTTATGCGTATATTTTTAAGGTTATTGAGGAAAAAGACACCTCTCTATTATTAAAGTACATTATTCTTGTTGTCTTGGGTTACATATTGTTTTCTATTATTACTTATTTAAAAGATTTTTGGACAAATAAGAATATTGCTTTTTTTAACACGTCTTTAAAGACTGAATTAATAAGGAAAATTTTAGAAAAAGAGACTTCTTTAAGTAAAACCGAAGGAGTATCAAGTAATACATCATTTTTTATGAACGATCTCAAGTTACTTGAAGAAAATTACGTAAAGCAACTATTCAATGTCGTCAGCTATTTAGTTACTCTAGTTGTTATTTTGACTTTTTCTATGAGCAACAGTTTTTTATTGACCGTTATCTTTTTAGTATTTACATCAGTAACACCACTGTTTACAAACATTTATAAAGAAAAAATAGAAGAAAGTAATAGTCATTGGACAAAAGAGAATAAATCTTTTTCTTCTATACTAAAGGATATCTTAAGTGGGGCTGAAACAATAGCTTCATATAAATCCGAAAATTATTTCATTAAAAATTTTTATCTGAAAGTAAAAGGTTTAGAAGAGAGTACTAAAGACATGAATAATGCCATCTCATTATCGAATGCATTGGTCATCGCTTTATCATATTTATTTCTGTATCTTCCGATTGGCATTGGTATCTACTTTACTATTCAAGGGCGAATTTCGTTAGCGTCTTTTGTAGCCGTTCAATACTCCAGTAGTTGGATCATAAATAATTTTTTAGGATTATCGCAGTGTATAAACAAGTTAAACAGTATAGGAGAAATCAAGAAGACGATAATTAATACACTGGAATTCAAACAGCCAGATGATACCAATGTATTAAGGAACCAGAAGATTGATTCGGTTGTTTTTCAAAATGTTTCATTCAATTATGAGGACAAGAAAATTTTTGAGCATTTAGATTTAACATTAAATTCAAACGATAATGTACTTTTAGAAGGAGCTTCAGGTAGTGGTAAATCGACATTTTTAAAATTACTGACAAAAAAATTAACCCCAACTAATGGTGAAATTTTCATTAATGGCGAAGATATGAAAAGCATTAGCAAAAATGAATTATACAATTATGTGAGCTTAATTCCCCAAACGGTTGCTATATTTAATGACACACTGAGAAACAATATTACATTAGGAAAAGAAGTAAGCGAAGAAAAGTTAAGTGAAGCAATTAAAAAAGCAGGGTTAGAAGAATTAATACAGCAAGTAGGTTTAAATTATCTAATCGGAGAAGATGGAGAAAGATTATCAGGAGGACAATTGAAAAGAGTAGAAATTGCAAGAGCAATTCTGTTTGATAAACCAATACTCTTAATCGATGAAGGGAATGCCTCACTAGATAAACATAATGCTTTAGCCATAAACAAAACAGTGGCTAATTTAAATAAGTTAGTTATAGACGTCGAACATTATGTCCCGGAAGAGAGTGTGAAAAATTACACTAGAAAATACTATTTAGAAAGTAGAAGAGTACAACCAAGTTGATATCAATTTGCAAGGAAGGGGACTACTAACTTTCTAAAAAATATATACAAAAAATGACAGTGTACATTTCAGTTCCTCCATAAGGTATAATATTATATAGGCTATATTTTTTGTTGAGAGTGTAATATATTTATATAATTAACCTGAATAATTCATAGCTCTATAATTTAAGCTGGTTTCTTGAATAAATTAATCGTTCTTGGAAAAATTGGGAATTTTTCTACAAAATAGTGCGTTCTCGAAGTAGATTTTAACTAAATGAACCTTCTTACGATTCTCTTGTTTGTTTGAAGGCATACTTCTCCCTTGTAGACGATTGATTCAAAAAATTAACGTGATGACTGATTTAAATCCATTGACTGGATCGCCGTAGGCGCTCGAAGACCCTATAGAATTCAGTTTGATACACATGATAACTCGACAATTTTAGATTGGCTCGTCTGCCTGTTTGCACAAGTTTGCCAGCGACTTTAAGGAATGTTAGTCGGATTGAATGAATAGTCATCCCTTGGTTCTTTTTATCAAAGCCGATAGTCTTTAGACAGTTGATGAGGTTGTATGCAAGCAGACTAATCATCATTCTGACATGATTTTCTAAGAAGCGTGGACTATCTGTTTTATCGAAATAAAAGCCACCTTTCGCTTCTTTGATGAAATTCTCCATTGTCCCTCGCTTGCCGTAAAGAGAAAATATAACTTGAGGCGATACGTTATCTGACAGATTGGTCACAATGAATGCGTGTTGAAAGAGGAGTTCTCCTGCTTCACGGATTGATCGAATACAGACACAACGGGGTTTCGACCATGATTGTGCTTGATAAGGCATTGAAAAATACTGAACTTCCCGATCTTCCCATTTTTGGTTATCCCCGTAAAGAACGGATTGCTCAGCTAATTGACTTAACCTCCGATTGTTCTTTAATCGGATCACATACTGACTTTCATTTTCTTCACAAGACTCATACACCTCTGGTGTTGCGAAGCCGCTGTCCCCACGAACCAATATGTCAGTATTCGGTATGGATTCATTGT